>CAZNRF010000170.1:0-7344 GCA_964575075.1 uncultured Spirochaeta sp.
ACCCCCCGGGGTGATACCACCCGCACCTGCCACGCCACCACCGACCGCCGGGAGAAGGCGCCGGCGTCCACCAGCGGTTCCTCCGGCACCAATGGCCCCGCGGCGTTCGCCACCGGCCACTGGGTCTCGCCGTTCTCGCCGGACGCCTCCGTCTTGGTGCGCACGACCGCCGCGCTCCCCCGATCGGAGGAGGTGTTCTCGGTATCCTCGGCGTCCTCCACTTCCTCAGGAAAACGCCACCGCAACGGCTGCCGACGGTCGAGGGTAACCAACTCCTCGTCGATGATGGGTTGGACCAGACCAAGGGCCAACGCCACCGGCCATCGGTTCACCACCGCCGCGCGCCGCCCCTCGGCGTCTATGAAGGTAAACTCCAGCTCATACGAGGCGCCGTCTTCCAGGCCATCCAGGGGCACCGTGATCCGGAGAGGGTCGTCAGAATCAGGAGTCAGCTCCCACCGGCGGACCGGATCTGCTCCCGATGCGGAGTCCGCCCCCACCTCGTAGGCCGCCACCTCGATCATCACGATCTCACCGGCCATTCCGCGACGGTCAAAGCCGAACTGGAGCGGATCATCGGTGGTACGAGGCTCGGTTCCAGGATCCTCGGTTACGAGTGGACGTTCCTCCGGGGGCAGCTCTTCCGGTGCCCCGGCGCACCCGCCGAGCAACGCACCCACGGCGATCACGAGCGCTCCAATCGCCACTGCCCCTCTTGAATTCCACGATTTCATCGGCGAGCCCTCTTTTTCAGGTCGTGGTAGTACCAGCGCCGCCCGCGCTCGCCGGCGCGAAACGCGCCGCCCACCAACGGTGCCCGCACCACATCCCAGCACCCGGGGCGATGAACGATCATCCCGCCGAATCCCGTCTTGAAGCGGTAGAGGCCGTGCATCGGATGGGCGGGATCGTCGGTGGGGGGGATACCGAACATATCGTAGGCGGTGTCGCCGGCGGCTTTGGCATCACGCATCGCCTCCCATTGGATGAGGTAGCTGGCCATGAGGTTGCGCTTCACGTTCGCTCCGGCGCCGTAAAGATAGGTACTCATCCCCTGATAGGAGGCAACCACGATTCCCGAGAGAAGGTCCTCCTCGTGTGTCGCCAGGTAGAGCGTGATGATCGGAGCCGGCTCTCCAGCGGCACCCATCGCAGCGGCGGTCTCTACCACCTCCTGGTAATACCGTTCCGGGTGAATCGCGATTCGGTCTCTCCGGGCGGTTTCCTGGTAGAGGGCATACCATCGGGACAGTTCGTCTGTGGCGGCGGCCTCGGAAAACCGGGTGACCGTGACACCCTTCTTCGCGGCGAGGCGCACATTATAGCGGGTCTTGCTCTTCATCCCCGCCAGAATCGAATCTTCATCGGGGGAGAGATCGACGACAACCGTATCCGGGGGCTGGACCCGTACCGGCGCACGGCGCAGCCCTGCGGCCTCAGCCGCAGCAGCGTCAAACTGTGCCACCTCCCAGGGAACGTCCCACCGGATGAGGTGGGGAGCGTCGACATCGCCGGCGCCGGCAGACTCCTGCAGACGATCCAGGTAGACTCCGACCGGTTCTGCGGGGCGTTCCCGATAAAACGCATGCGGCGCATAGGCGAAGCGCACCGGCCCCACCCGGCGCTGCAACACCACCGGCCCGGCGGCCCGATCGCCGCGGCGCTGCCACCCCTGACGCTCCCGAACACGGCTCCACCACTCACTCTGGAGCAGCGCAAATGAGGGTTGCACGGTTCAGCCGACGTCTCCGGCGGACACCTTCGTCGTTCGCACCGGATGATCTCCCGCAACCAGCGGCGCGGAACCTACCAGCACCTGGTGATCTTCCACCCTGAGCGGTATCGCGAAAAAGTCATCAATCTTGATCCGTTTGAGCGGCTCCTTCGGGTCGGCCGGTGAATAGCCCTCGAGGGTGATCCGGGTTCCCGGCTCTACGCCGTCCACAAAGAGCACGTCCACCATCTCGTCGCCTTCTTCTCCCTCCCCGGACGGGGCGCTGGCCCCGGACGGGGCGCTGGCGGCCAGCAACATACCGTTGCTCTTCACCCCCCGAAGTTTCGCGGGCTTCAGGTTTGCAACGACGATAATCGTACGCCCCAACAGCTCATCGGCGTCGTAATAGGGAACGAGTCCCGATACGATCGTGCGTCCCTCCGGCGAGCCGTCATCCAGCGTCTCAATGTAGAGCTTGTCCGCTTCCGGGTGCTGCTCCACCTTCACGATCTTGGCAGCCCTGAGCTCCACGGTATCCCGGAACTGCTCTTCCACCGGCGGAGTCTCCGGCGCGGCCTCGGCGGTTGGGGCGGCGTCCCCGGCGGCGTGTTCGCCGTCCCGGCCGGCCGCTTCGGCATCCCGGGCGGCGCGCTCGGCCTGACTGCCGCTAAATCGCTGACGCAGCTCCGCAATGAGCTCGTCCGAAAGCTGCTCAAAGAGAATCTCCGGTGCCCCGGTGCGCTCCAGTCCCACCGGCTGCGCCAGGTCAGCCCAGGAGAGATCCCCGGCGCCCAGCATCGTTCGAATCCGCGCCGCGGTGGCGGGAATATAGGGCTCCACCAGTATCGCCAGATCCCGAATCAAATACACCAGATCGCTCAACAGCGCGTGGGTTCCCTCGGGGTCGCTCTTACGCGTTTTCCACGGCTCCGCCGCCTGAAAAGTGCGGTTTCCATAACTGGAGAGGGCAAAGATCTGGCGGAAGGCGTCCCGCAGTCCCGCCCATTCCAGCTTATCGGTGATCTCCGCTTCCCGCTGTTCAACCTCTTTCCAGAACGCGCCCCGCTCTGCGTCACCGGCACCACCAGACAGGACCACTCCGTCAAAGTAGCGGGTGAGAAACGTGAGGGTACGATTCACCAGGTTGCCCAGATTGCCGATGAGCTCACCGTTCACCTTCTCCTGAAAGTCGTCCCAGGTGAAGGTGTAGTCACTCGTTTCCGGGCGGTTGTAGAACATATAGAAACGCCACACGTCGGCGGGAATGCCGGTATCCTGCGCGTCGTTCCCAAACACGCCGATTCCCTTACTCTTGGAGAACTGGCCTCCTTCATAGTTGAGATATTCCGAGCTCGACATGTGGTGCAGCAGGGTCCAGTTATCGCCACTTCCCAACAGGCTGGAGGGGAAGATCACGGTGTGAAACGGGATATTGTCCTTCCCGATAAACTGGAAGAGCTCCACCTCATCGGGGTTCTTCCACCAGTCTTCCGCCCAGCGGTCGGTGTGCGTGGCAGTAATGGAGATGTAGCCGATCGGCGCATCGAACCAGACGTAGAATACCTTGTCCTCAAAGCCTTCCAACGGCACCGGAATTCCCCACTTGAGATCCCGGGTGATTGCCCGCTGCCGAAGGCCGTCGCGGATCCAGCCTTGGGTCATTTGAATCGCATTCCGAGACCATTTCCCTTCCACGCTGGCCCGGGAGAGCCACTCCTGCAGCTTCGGGAGCACCGCCGGAAGATCGATGTAGAGATGGGTTGTCTCTTTTACGATCGGCTTTGAGCCGTCTATGGCGCTCCGGGCGTCGATCAGATCGGTGGGATCCAGCAACTTGCCGCAGTTTTCACACTGATCGCCCCGGGCATCCTCGTATCCGCAATGCGGACAGGTACCGCGGACGTAACGGTCGGCGAGAAACATCTGCGACGCTTCGCTGTAGAGTTGTTCGATCGTTTCTTCCCGGATGTATCCCTGGGCATGGAGCTTGAGGAAGATATCCTGGGTGATCGCGGTATGCTCCGGCGTTGAGGTTCGTCCCCACTTATCAAAGGATATCTCAAACCAGTTGTAGATATCGGTATGAATCGCGTGATAGCGGTCGCACAGTTGCTTGGGGGTGATGCCCTCTTCCCGGGCGCGCGTTTCGGTGGCGGTACCGTACTCATCGGTACCACACACGTAGAGCGTCTCGTACCCGCGGGATCGACAAAAGCGGGCAAATACATCGGCGGAAAGAACCTGAATCAGGTTGCCGAGATGGGGAATGTTGTTCACGTACGGGAGAGCGCTGGTGATCAGGCGTTTCTTCATAATGCGCCATGATATGAGCGCCGCTGCGGCAGGTCAACAGCGGAAATCCGCCGGCGGCGATGCCGGCCCGCGGATTTCCGTGTGGTGTCAGTTGATCAATCGATATCGATCAGCTCTTCAACTTCAGCATCCTCTCGGAGTTCCGTAACGTACGCCTGGGCGCCGCTATTCCGCTCCTCTTCAGTGAGAAACTGCTGAATCCGCTCCTGTGCCTCTTCATAGCTCTGCGTCTGTGCCGGAACACGCTCGGTCACCTGCAGGATATGATATCCGAACTGCGTCTCGATCACCGGGGAGATCTCTCCCACCTCGAGCTCGAACGCGGCGTTCTCAAACTCCGGTACCATCTGACCGCGCCCAAATGTGCCCAGATCGCCCCCGTTTGGAGCGGAGGGTCCTTGGCTGTGTTCCTCCGCCATTTCCGCAAAGTCAGCCCCGTCAACAATTTCCTGCCGGATACCTTCCAGCTCTTCCTGGAGTGCCTCGCGCTCACTCTCTTCCACTCCCTCGGTGGTGAAAATGATATGCCGGGCGGCAACTTGATCCTCCTGCTGGAAGTACTGCGGGTTGTCGTCGTAGAACTCCCGCATGTCTTCCTCGGATACCTCCACTTGATCGTACACCTGAGAGCGAATCAGCTCCTCAATCACCATCTGCCGCCGGAGCTCCGTCTCAAACTCCTCCTCAGTGAATCCCTGCTGCTCCAGTGCGGTCTGGTAGCCCGTTTCATCGGGAAACTGCTGCTTGAACTGATCCAGTGTCTCGGCAAAGCGCTCGTCACCAACCGTGATATTCAGTCGGTCCGCCTCCTGCTCGAGGACCGTCCGGGTAACAAGCCCATCCAGGACCTGGCGCTGGAGCTGCGGGAGTTGCTGCTGGTCGAAGGACTCCCCGCTCTGGGCCTCGTAGCGTGCGATGTTGCTCTCTACGACGCTGTCAAACTCATCCTGGCTTACGAGTTCTCCATTGACTCGGGCGACCGCCTCCGAGACCTGGATCGGATCACCCGCCGCTTCCTGCTGAGACCCGGTAGACTCCTCGGGTGTGGACTCCTCTTCTTGTTCCCGGTTACCGCCGGCAAACAGCACCGCCGGGACTGCCAGCAGCAGGAGCACTGCTAGGTATCTATTTTTGCTCATTTCTCATCTTCCTCCTTACTATTTCAGACGTAAAAGTGCACCACGTTTCCGTTGGCTCTGTAAAGGTGGCCGGTGCTTCCACCGTCGCCCTTTCTTGACTCCCCCCCAAGGGGGGGATAAGTTAGAGAGGTGAGATCGTAAATCGGCGGCCACGTCGATTCGTAACACGCATAAGGAGCACATACATGTCAGATGGCGATGCGACTCCGCGGTTCTCGTTCAATTTGAACGGAAAAGCGCTGTCGATTATTGTGATCGTCTTAATCCTGATCGGGATCGCCACAACCAGTTTCTTTGTGGTCGACCAGACGGAAGAGGCGGTCGTAACGCGACTCGGCCGGTACCACCGTACCGCACCCCCGGGTCTTCATTTCAAGCTACCTTTCGGATTAGAGCAGAACTTCAACGTTCCCACCCAGCAGATTCAGAACATGCAGTTCGGGTTTCGCGTGGAACAGGCGGGACAGAACACCACCTTCTCCAGTGCCGACTTTCCGGAGGAGTCCCTGATGCTCACCGGTGATTTGAACATCGTGGATGTGGAGTGGATTATCCAGTACCGCATCGCTCAGCCGCGCGACTGGTTGTTCAACGTGGAAGATCCGATCAAGACGGTTCGTGACATTTCCCAGTCGGTGGTGAATCGGCTGGTGGGGGACCGATCGATTATCGATGTACTCGGCGACGAGCGTCCCGAAATTGAGATTCGGGCGCAAGAGCAAATGAACGAGGTATTCGACGGTTATGAGCTCGGGGTGACGATTACCGCGGTGCGGCTGCAGAACATCGTTCCGCCGGCGGGTCGCGTGCAGGACGCCTTCGAGGATGTAAACCGAGCGATGCAGGACATGAATCGCCTCATCAACGAGGGTCGGCAGCAGTACAACGAGGAGATTCCCCGCGCCCGGGGTGAGGCGGAGCAGGTGGTCCAGATCGCGCAAGGATATGCGTCGGAACGGGTAAACCGCTCCCGCGGTGACGCGGCACGTTTTATCAACGTGCTCAACGAGTACCAGGACGATCCTCAGACAACCCGCACCCGTCTCTACTATGAGATGGTGGAAGACGTGTTTCTCCCCTCCCAGGACGCCTCCGGTGAGGATGAAGAGGGTCGGACCGTACCGGACTTGATCGACCGGAACCTTTCCAATGTTATTCCGCTCCTCAACGTGGGAGAAGGCGAATCCGGTATACCGGGAGGTCAACAATGAGGCGCTTACCAAAGATCCTAACCGTTATCGTCGTCCTCGTGGTGTTTCTGGTGATTCTCGGTCCCTTCTACATCGTTCAGGAGGGTGAACAGGCGATCGTTATTCGCTTTGGTGAGATCGTACACTCCACCAAGGAAGCGGGGCTGCACTTCAAAACCCCGGTCGTCGACCAGGTTACCAAGTACTCCGCGAAAATTATCTCCTGGGATGGAGCCCCGCGCCGTATGCCCACCTCGGAGAACCAGTTCATCTGGGTGGACACCACCGCTCGCTGGGAGATCGAAGATCCGGAGCTCTTTTACCGGTCGGTCACAACCATGGAACGGGCGTTCTCGCGACTGGACGACGTGATTGAGAGCTCGGTGAGAACGATCATCTCCAGCAATGAGATTGAGGAAGCGGTGCGAGATAGCAACCTCATCAATGAAATCGATCGCGAGCAGAACCTACCGTCTGAGGCGGAGCAGGCGATTGAGGACGAGGACGAGTTGGGCGACACGCAGCGGGACCGGTTGGAGGAAATCGCCGATCTTCTCACCGTTGTAGACAACCGCCAACGCATTTCCGACGGGCGGCAGGAACTCTCCAATCGGATGCTGGAGCGCGCCCGGGACACCGCCGCGGAGCTGGGTATTACTCTGAACGATATCGTTGTACGACAGATTCGCTACTCCGATGATCTCACCGAGAGCGTCTATGACCGGATGGTCTCCGAGCGGCTACGAATCGCGCAAGCCTACCGATCGTACGGCGAAGGGCGTAAGCAAGAGCTGATCGGTGAAATGGAGAACGAGCGCCGAAGCATCTTGTCCAGTGCGTACGAGCGGGCGGAGGTGATTCGCGGTGATGCGGATGCAGAAGCTGCCCGGATCTACTCTGAGGCGTACCAGCAAGACGCGGAGTTCTTCTCCTTCTGGCGGGCGATCGAGTCGTATCGCCGGACGATGCCGGAGTTCCGCAAGACCCT
>CAZNRF010000171.1:0-7310 GCA_964575075.1 uncultured Spirochaeta sp.
CGCCGGTGCAGGAGCAGCAGAGCTGCGGCTGCGGCGGCAGCTGTGGTTGCCACTAGCTGACCATGGGGCCTCTGCCAACGAGCCCCGAGTTTGACCCACCTTTCTTATCCGCTACTCCCACCCATGAGACCCTAAGCTCAGCAACAATGAAGCAGCAATCGATGCGGTGATCTTCGACCGAGGTGTCCGATACGTGGAAGCGGAGCGGGTATCCAGCCTGGACGATATCGGTGACGGAAAACATGAAGCTTTCGTAGTCGGAAGCCGACGGTATAATGCGGAGGTAACCCTGGAGCCGAGGGATAGGCTATCGCCGGCTCGTACGCATCCATTGGTGACGGATGTCCTTGCGACTGTCCCTACGACATGGGCCCTTATAGCAAGCACTAGGCTGCGGTTCTCGTTGTTCTTCGAGATAATCTGTTAGCCGGAGGCTCCCCGACCGGAAAGCTATCTGACCTTGCCACATTGACCGCCTCGCTCTCGTGAGAGGGGTTGGAAGAGATCATTCTTTCTCACGCTGAGGATGATGGTCTTCTCGCCGCGTCTATTCGAGCGAAATACGGATTGAATCAAACGGAACTGAATTCTGCAGAAATTCGCTGGTCGATCCGGGAGGAGTTGGCACCGTTCAGGGATAAGTGGGGAATGATCGAGTATACAGAGGCCTTTGGTGCCGTCCGCGCTTTCCACCGGTCTATCAATCTGATCGAGACCAACTCGGACCACGGTGCCTATCGGCGGGTATTTCTGCTCTGTACGGTCGTTCTCGATGAGGCCGCGGAGGCTACGACCTACACCGACGACAGCGCCGGCGAGTCTAGTGGCGTGGCACACTAGACGACAGGAAAGATGAGTGCGATAGCCGAGGCTGAGATCGATGTAGATCCGCGTCACGAGATCGTGGACTACGCGGACCAGAGCTACGCCTCCCAAGGGCTGCCGGAAGCCTTAGACCTGACGACCGAACTTCGGGAGGTCGCCATCGCGACGGTGCGAACAGCCGTGGAGTATCAAAATCTCCGCAGGAAGCTGCACGATGTCATTCCCCCGGAGCCGACGGATCATGATTTCATCCGCGGCTGTACTCGCGAGCGGCTCCTCGTGCTACTCACGCGACTCACGGAATGTTTCGGCGAGAAGGACGAGGCTGAAAGGATCCGCCGGGAGAATCGGCATCTCTCTTCGTTCCGGGAACAGTTCCTCGAGGCGGCGTGGAAACAGCGGGCCTACCGGAACGCCGCCTATCTTGCGGCGTATCGTGAAGCAGGCGAGGAGCAGGAGGCGTGCCAAGTTGCCCGGGAAGTGGTGCTGTCCGGCGATTCTGAGTATCTCGAGGAGTTGAAGTCACTCGTTCCGCCGGACGAATGGCCTGCCGCGCGGAAAGGAGTAATTCACGATCTCCTCGCGTCTAGGGGCTTTTCGCAAACTGTGCTGCCCGAACTCTTTGTTCGAGACAACCTCTGGGACGAACTAACAAGGCTTGTCGAGACCTCACCACACCTGATGCGAGAGTACGGGCCGATGCTTGTCCGTCACTTTCCGGATCGTGCCCGAAATCTGTGGTCGCTGTTACTTATTCAGGAAGCTCGCTCGGCAAGCACGCGTTCAGGTTATCGTCGGCTCGGAGAGTCGATCCGTCGGCACGCCGAGGTCGGCGAGGTAAATTCCGCGACCGAAGTTCGTGACCAGTTCTTGCTGGAGTTTCCTCAAAGCCCGGCGTTGCGAGACGAGCTTTCCCCGCTATAGAGGGCTAATGAGTCCGGCAGGTGGCGGTCTGTCTCTTCGTGCACGAGGATGGACTTCATGCCGCGTTGAGGGCTGTGCGCGAACTCAATGTCCAACCAGATGCGGCGACCGAGATGCTCTCACATGGTTTGTGACCTTTGCTGTTTCTTGGAAAGAATGCGGCTCAGTGCTGCCGAAGAACAGTCGCTTTCGCAAGTATCGCCGCCAGTTCAATCGCGGTCATGATTGCCGAAACCGCAACTCCAAGATGGATTCCTTCCCCGTCGGCGTGCTGGTTTCGATTTCTGTACCCGTGGATCGCATTGAGAAGAACGTACATGTCCTTGTTCGCTCCCCTCGCGCGGGACTCGAATCCTTGAGTGCTGCCGGTCAGGAATTGCAGAAGACGGAGCTGAGAGGTCGGGTCGGAACGTGGGATCGTCCAGTCTTTGATGTCGCGCATCTGCAACAACAGTCGATCGTCCATGCGTTTCGGGTCTGCCGACCAGTAATCGACGGTCTCCTGTGGTACGCGTCGGTCCGTACCGAACTCGGCATCCCAGATGAGCTCCAGCACACGGTCCCGGATACCGGTAAGGCTGTTGAGGCACTGGTCAGGATAATCAGGGATGTCTTCCAGTGAGCGCTCGATGAGCCGAAACAGTCGGTCGTCATACCGGTCGATCTGGTTGAGACGCCGGGCCAGGATCTCCCGGATGTTCTCTCGGTAAGCTTCCGGGGTCCCGGTAATCCGTCCGATGATTCCCGCATCGTCTTCCGTCTTGCTGACAAACCGGTCCAAGAGGCGGCACGAAGGGCGTACCTTTTCACCCTCTCGTATTGCGAATCCCTTACTGTTCAGTTCGTACAGATGCTCGGAGAACAGCTCTTTTACGGGTCGCGATTTCTTGTCGGAGAGCTCCCGGAAGAGATCCTGTGACTGAATCGAGCAATCAGACCAGAGGTCTTTCAGGATAGGGGTGGTCGTATCGTCAATTGCGACCGCCGCTTGGTTTACGTCGTCGCTGCGTACCGCTCCCTGTTCCTTGTCGGCGCGAACCCGGTTGATCAGGCTCAGCAGCAGAGGCGGATTGAAACCGCTCCAGTTCCTGAGTTCCGTGATCGCGCCTCGGTCAAAGACGAGCTCCGGTACGGCCTCGAGTATTGCGGAAACGTCGGTATCATCCAACGGGCCCACCTGAACGATATTTCCAAAGATGTTCCAGAAGTCACTGGTGACGGATGATTCGTCACGAATGAGGTCGTGAAGCTTACGGCGTGAGGCGACGACCAGGCGCAACCCTTCGTTGAGTGAAAGCTCACGCAGGTTATCCCAGAGGTTGCGTGTGAGGTTACCCGACGACAGAGGTTTGTCGAATCCGTCCCAGATCATAAGAATCTTGATTCCGTCGCGAGTCATCGTGTCGACGACATTGGCAAGCTCGTTGTAATAGTCTTCCTGCAACCCTCGCAGATATTCGCCGTAATCCTCGGATCCTGCCGCAATCATTCCAGAGCCGAGCTTGTCGCACAGCATCTCGAGAAAGCCTTCATCGGTCATCGGGGTAGAGTGACCGAGATCCCATTCAATCACAGCGTTATATGGTGAATCCGGGTTCCGCATCTGTTCCGCCAGCGCGCGAAGCAAGACGGATTTCCCCGTATAGCGTGGTCCCACCACCGAACGATGGGTAGGGGTCTCTTTCGAGAGCTCTCGTACCAGTCCATCCAGGAGCTCGCGACGGCCGAACATCTCCGGTGGTATCGCCGTACAGATCCGAAATCGTTCTTCAGCCATCTTCTTCCTCCGTTTCTCTCCGTGCCTTCGCCAGTACCGCTTCCACATCGCGCTGACGGTCGATCCAGATTCCCATCAGGGGAATCGACAGGTGGTAATACCCGGAACCGCGGTCCCCATGGAAATCCAGGAGATCAAGCTCCTGAAGAACCTCCAGGTCCGCTATGAGTTTCTCGTCCGATATTTCTATACCCTCTGCGGCGAGGTACTCCTGGATTACTCCCAAACGCATCGGTTCCCGCCCTTGGGACCGTGTGTGGCACAACGCCAGGAGATACCGACGCCGATCGGTACCAGCGTAATCCCAGAGACTGGCGAAGTGCTCGTTTTCTTCGATCAGCCTGTCTGCAGCGTTTTGCACAACATCAACGGTGATCGACCGAGTACCGTTCCGCACGGCGGTATCAAATATCTGATTGCACACGCATTGAATGAGATACGGCTGTCCCGCCGTCAGGACTGTGCAACGCTCGATCGCCTCCCCGGAGTAGGTAAGCCGGCCGCGGACGGGATAGGTAATCAGACGTTCCGCTGCAACGGGATCGAGGGTTTTCACCCCCACATGGGTGCCCAGGCCGTACAGCGCCGACCAGTGTTCCTCCCGCAAACGACGCAGGCGCCTGGATCCGGTGAGAATCGCCGAAAAGCCCGGAAAACTCTGGACCAGATAGCGGATATTTTCCGGCACCTGCGGCGAGGTGACCCCGTTGTCAATTCCTTCCTGAAGCTTGTCAAACTCATCAAGCATCAGAAGCAGACGGAGGTCTTGTGCTTCGAGCAGTTCCAGTATTACTTCCAGATACCCTTCGAAATCGGAGAACGGCGCTTCCGGGGAGATACCGGCTCGACATGCTTTGGGAACTTTCAGCGCCTTACTGTCCTCCGGCAGAATTGTTTCACCGTTGGGAAGGGGCGTCTCTCCGCCGAGAGTATGAACGGCCTTGGCGATTTTTATCGATAGGACGCGAAATACTTCTTCCGTCGGGACGCCGACGCCGCGTCTGCTACCCTCTGCCCCCTGCAGGCTCGCGTACACACCAAACCATCCGGGCGCCCCCGTAGTTCCCTCAAGGTGGTGCAGGATCGAAGTCTTACCGGAACGTCTGTTTCCTTCCAGGAGGATGACGTTCCCCGTGTCTTGTACCGATCGCTTGATCGTCTTCAGCGTCTCTTCACGACCGACAAACAGCTCCTCTCGCTCGGGAGTTATCGGATCACCACAGACGTAAGGGCTTCCGCCCATGTCGGAGCTGTCCGGTCGATCCCTGCTGACGCCCCGCATCTCCAGCGACAGTTCCCGGCTGTCTTCTGTCGGCTCACCATTCATCATGGTGCCGCGCCAGGAAGCGGTAATCGTAAAGATATCACTGTCAGATGGAGTCCGACCGTCGAGGGGGATTTCTTTTGTACCGCCTTCCGGGAGATAGCCCAGACCAACCGTCCGCTCCCACGGCTCAATCGACACGTGGACGTCACGCAGGGGCAGGACACCCTCGTTGGTGACGGAAAGGACAAGCGATACCTGCGTCCCCCGTTCGATTGTTGTCGGGTTGGCTGTAACGGAAACGCGAACTTCATCAAGCATCTCCCGTTCCGCCCCGGAGAGCCGTTCCACGACCAGGCGGGTAAGCTCTCGCGCCCGGTTGGCGTGGGGAAGATTACCTTCTATGACGTCCTCCGCATCTCGGGCACCGGTGGACGCCTGTTGCACGATGGAGTACCGGGCGGGACCGGGAGGAAAGTCGTCCACACCGGTGAGTGGCGGAACAACGTTGGTCGCCAGCATAGATACCCACTGGCGCAGCACATTGTCGGCGTTGCCGTGGCGAAGAGCTTCCTGAAGCCGTTCGAAGACTTGGCCGAACACGGTAACGTGGCGAAGGGGATACAGGTCTCCCGGCCGGTCTGCCTCGTCTGACTTCAGGTGTCCCAGGGCGCCGTCTATCCATTCGACGATGGGATCCCCGGACTTTTCAAGAAGCAACTGCGCCAGAAACGGAAGGACATCCACGCCGTGCTCGTGATAGCTTTCCACCACCCGCTGTTGTACCGGAATGGGGGGTACCGGAACCGGCATCTCGTCCAGGACATCCCGGGAAAGATGACTGATAGTCTTCCCTCGGGCCCGGCCGTCCAGCCACGCCCTGCATTCGGGTGAAGACAGGTATGCGCTGAGAAAGTGGGGATCCAGTTGTGCTCCGGTGGGACGCAGAACCAGGATTCCACCGGCAGCCACCGCGCCGATAGCACCGTTCCGCACGATTCCCACCTTGCCGATCGTACCGGACTTGGAGACCAGCACATCACCGGACTTCAGTTTCCGTTTGGGATCAAGCGTTCCGGCAACGGTGGGGGACAACCATTTGCTGCCCCGTTCAACGGTGCCGTTCCGGATGTCCCCGATACGGATGTAGGGAATGGTCGGTCCATCTCCGTCTGGCTGCAGATCATCCAGAAGATCCGTCGACCTGATCGCATGGCCTGAAAGGATCGCACACTGTTCCTTCAGGGTGCTGACGGGGATCTCTACGGCCAGGGCGTCAAGCGCCTCGTCAAGGCCGCTCCGGTCACGGCGCACCGGGGTCAGATCCCATGCCAACGGCTCAAGCTCGGAGACGGTCACGTTCCAGGCGTCGTCAGCGGTGTCCGTAGAGCGAGCAATGGCAAGCACCGTTTCCAGCGCCGAATCATCAGGGACTCCCGTCTCCCCCCGGGGTCTGAGCAACTCCTCCCCATCGACCATCCGTACCCGTTCGCCGGGTCCGTGCCGGATGACCAGAAGGGCCGTGGCGATATTCGTGAACGGGGCGAAAGAGCCCTCCGGCAGGGAGATCACCGTCTCGACGGTGTGCTCCGAGAGAAGCATCTCTCGCACCCGTTGCTCACCGCCCTTGCGAAAGAGAAACCCATTCGGCACGACGACTACGGCGCGCCCGTCGGGTTTCAGTTGACCAACGATATGCTGAACAAAGAGGCCTACCGCGTCGTTTGACCGTATCGGGAAATGGTCCAGCCCTTCCGGACCAACCCGCATGCCCCAGGGGGGATTGGCCACGATACGGTCAAAACCGGCGGAGCTTCTACTTTGGTTCGCAGGCCGCTCCAAACTGTTTCCGAACTCAAGACGCGGGGCATCGATACCGGCCAAGGCCATCCGCGTCACCGCGATGATATAGGCTTCGCGATTAATCTCCACACCGCTGATCGCCAGGCGTTCGTCGTCAATTCTGTGAAAGGTCTCCCCGCCGGAGTGCACAACAGAGTCGTGGACGGCAACGAGAAATCCGCCGGCGCCAAAGCACGGATCGTAGACTGAATCGCTCGGGGAAGCACCGGCAAGACCGGCGACCAACCGGGAAAGCCACGGAGGGTCGCTGTGATCACCCGCTCCAAACCGTGCCCGGTGGTGCCGGACTACGTTCAGGAAATCGTCGTAGTCAGCAAGCAGCGCACGCCGGTCCGAGGGTGTTTCAAATGGTTGATCCGCAAGCCAATGCACCACCGTCGACAAAGATTCCGACGACCATTTCGCGAGATCGTACAGCGGGCGTGTCATGTGATGCAGGTACGTTGCCAAGGGATTGTGGCGTACGTTATGGAGCCGGGACAACGCCGCAGGAAGTCGCCTGGTGAGCGTTTCCTCCAACTCTTCTCCGTGATATGCGTACCAGGTTCGCCAGTCCATCGATTCCGGCAACAGCAAATCATAGGACCGGTCCTAAAAAGCCGCGATCGTCTCGCGTTCGTCCTCGGGGAGGTACGCCAGGACGGTCTTCCCGGCTGC
>CAZNRF010000172.1:0-7281 GCA_964575075.1 uncultured Spirochaeta sp.
GGTCTCCCAGCCGTCTGCATGGGTCGCCGCGATTCTCGAGAGGTAGGGCTCCTCAATCTCTTTGGCGTGACTCGGCGTCTTTACGTAGTAGACGTCGTGAATATCGCGCGCCGAGTGGAACTGCGGCATGAACAGCGCGTCGGAGTTCCAGAACTCCGTTTCCACCAAGGGGCCGTCAAACTGCTGAAAGCCCAGCGACACCAGCTTGTCCTTCACCGAATCAAGGTATTCCACGTAGGCGTTACGGCGCCCCGGCAGGAGACGGCTTGCCGGCGCGTTTACCGCGTATTCCCGGAAGGTGGCGGTCTTCCAGGTGCCGTCCCGGAGCATCTCCGGGGTTAGCTGGCCAATCTCTTCGCCGGTAACGCCGGCTGCCGCCAGGGATTTTTTCATTTCGCTACCGGCGTCGGTCAATTGATAGCGAACGATCTCCCGCTCTACGATCCGAAACATCGCTGAGGCGGCACCCCGCTTCTTTGCGTGCGGTTGGACCGCGGCACGTTCCTCAGCGGTGAGGTCGGTCTCATCCAGGGGACCCTGCGCCGACCGTTCCAGGAGGGATCGCAGCACCGCGTCCGGGTTGGGCGCGGTAGAAAGATCCACCCCGGCTGCCGGGGAGACCCGCTTTTCTTCATCCATCGAGAGAATCTTCTGTTTGGAAAGCGTACCAAATGCGGAACCCACATCCTTTTTTTCCAATCCCGTGGCTTCCGCGATCTCCGGCATCGTGATCGGGCCGCGCTCCGCCACTGCGGCGATAATCCGCTCCGAGGGCGTTCCCCGGTCGGCAAAATCGGCGCCGAGTTCGGTCCGTTCATAGGCGACAGACTCGGTGCGCTCCGTCTCTGCTATAAATCCCTTGGCGGCGAGCCAGCTGATCGCTTGATTGCATTGTCCAAGAACCAAGCCCAGATCGGTTTGCATCGAATCGGCGGCGAACGTTGCGCCGGGATCGTATTGAAGGAGCGTCTTCACCTCCAGGGGGTGAAGACTTTTGCGTGCTGTTTCGGAGGACATGGCGCGAGTATAGAGGATAACCGCGTCCCGTATCTACGCGGTTACCGGTTCCGCAATCGCTCGCTCAGGTGACGCGCACGCTCACTCAGCTGCCCTCCCACTTCCGGGTCGGGGTGGTAGCCACTCAAGGAAGCCAGATAGTCGAACGTATCGGAGAGACGCGGTGGTTTCCCACTCCGCGGAGCGCCGCCGGATCCTGGAGAGTCGGACCGTTCTTTCGCCTTTTCCCGCAGTGTGGCGTGCCCACTGAGCCGGGCGTGAACGCCTATCAGTTTTAGACGCTCTTCGCTCTGCCGATACTCCTGATCCCGCGTCGGAGGCAGGCTCGCGGCCAGTCCCATCAGGTACTCGAACAGTTTGGCCTGTTTGGAAAGACCCGTCTGCGGTTCGTCATCCGAGGGTTCCGGCTCCGGTCCAAGCTGGTCACGGACACGGTTGATCATGTCTTTGAGCTTCCGGCGGAGTGACGGATCGGGAGCCGGCGCCTCCTCTTCAGGCTCGGGCTCTTGAGGTTCGGGTTCTGGAGGTTTGGGCTCTTCAGGCGGCTGAGACGGCTCGGGCGGCTGAGATTGCTCCGGCGCCTGAGGTTGCTCCGGCGGCGCCTCCGCTTCGGCCGGAGGTTCCGGTGCGGGAGCCGGCTGGCTCTCCACGGGAGGTCCGGGCTCGGGCTCGGCTTCCAGCGCCGGTTCAGGTTCGGGTTCAGGTTCAGGTTCCGGGGCCGGCTGGGGCTCAGGGGCCGCCTCCGGTTCGGGCTCAGGGGCCGGCTCCGGTTCGGGCTCAGGGGCCGGCTCCGGTTCGGGCTCAGGCTCCGGTTCGGGTTCGGGCTCAGGGGCCGGCTCGGGCTCAGGTTCAGGCTCCTGTTCGGGTTCCGGCTCAGGCTCAGGTTCGGGCTCAGGGGCCGGCTCGGGCTCTGGCTCTGGCTGCGGTTCTACCGGCGGAGGAGAGCGTTCGGGTTGGGGTGGCACTGACTGCAGCTCCGACGGAGCAGAATCGTCATCCTCAGGGATCTCTTCCTCGCCCTCGCCCTCGCCAGGCTCCCCGAATGGATTTACGCCCTCTTCACGCTCGGGGAAGGGCATCTCCTCGTCATCGTCCACGAGATCTCTGAGATCGGATGGGTCCTGGCCGGCATCCGCATCGGCATCGTCGGCTGCTCCACCCCCAGAGCCGGAAGGTCCACCTCCTGCACCGCCGGCAGAACCTGCGCTCTGCGGCAGGTAGTACTCCTCTTCCAGTTCTTCCGGTTCTTCTTCGATATCTTCCGGCTCTTCCTCGGGTTCACCCGCGCTGCCGCCGCTGAAATTCAGCAAGGGGATGGAGTCTTCATCGAAACCTTGCGCCTCAGACGTTTCCATATCCGGCAGGTCATCGCCGCTGCGGCCGTGACGCGCGAGGCGTCCCAGCTTTTCCAGATTTCGTTGCCAACTGTCGGCGTGCTCTTCTTCCCAATCATTGACCATTTGCTCATAGAGCTCGAGGCTTTGATTGAGATTGCTCAGATCGTCGGAGGTGCCCCGGCCCCCTTGTAGTGAGACCAGTTCGTCGGCGGCCTCCAGAGCTCCGGCCCGGTCGCCGAGAGAGCGGTTCACCCGCGCCCGGGAGGTCAGAAGATCCGGGTTGTTTTCGTCGATCGCCGCGGCGTCATCGAGGGCGCTTTTCGCCTCTTCCGCCTTACCCATGTCGGCCAGAATCTCAGATCGTCTCAGCAGTCCCGCCACATCCGATCGGTTGGCGGCGAGGGCACGGTCCGCCATCTCCAGCGCTTCCTGATGGAGCCCGTCCTCGTGGAGAATCCCCGCGAGGTCCGCCATATATGAGGTATCACCGGGATGCGCCTGGGAATACTGGGTGAGCGTCTGCTCGCCCTGCTCTCGATTCCCGGACCGGTACTGCGCGAGTCCCAGCTCCCGGAGTGATTCGCTGTCACCGGGATCATCGGAGGCAACGCGCTGCCACTCTTTCGCGGCTTGATCGTGCAAACCCGACCGGTTGAGAACTTTGGCCAGACTCTTGCGCAGCCGGGTGTTGTCGGGATCCTGGTCCAGCATGCGCTGTAGAATGCGCCTGGACTCCCCGGGATCACTCGCTTGCTCAGCAACCTGGCCCAGGTTCGCTGCGGCACGGGTGTAGCGCGGCGATACCTCCAGGGCAGCCTGAAACTCACGAATCGCGTCGTCGACTCGTCCGGACCGGGCCAGCACGGTGCCCAGATTATTTCGAGCGGTGTAGTTGTCCGGCTCGATTTCGATAAGCTCCTCGAACGCTTCCTGCGCCTCGCCGAGCTGATCCATCCGTTCCAGCACGATTCCCAGGTTATTGAGGGCATCCCCCCAACCGGGGCGGCTTTTCTGCGCGGCCTCGTAGCTCTGCCGCGCTTCAGATAGACGTCCGACCGCCTGGTAGGTGTTACCCAGGTTGTAGTGCAACGTAGGGTGATTGGGGTCCTGCTTCAACCCCTTCTGAAACGCCCCGATCGCTTCTTCGTGCCGCCCTTGCGCCTCATAGAGGGTGCCCAGGTTGTTGTACGCAACGGTGAGACCCGGATCCTGATCGGTCGCCCGCTCGTAGGCGGCGATCGCGTCGTCAAAGTTTCCCAGGTCTTTGTGAATATTGCCCAGATTGTAGAGAATCTCAGAGTTGGTGGGCTCTCGCTTCACCGCCCGCTGGACCATTTCAAGGGCTTTTTCGGTCTCCCCGGTCTGACGGTATATAACGGCGAGATTGTTGAGCGCTTCCGCGTTCTTTGGCTCGAGTTCAATGGCGTAGTTAAACTCCTCAATGGCAGGAGCAAATCGTTTCTGGCGCCCGTAAATCGTACCCAACAAGACGTGCCCGGCAGCCAGATCGGGAAACGCTTCCAGCAGTTGTGAGGTGAGGCGTTCGGCAACTTCGTAGTCATTCACGCGAAACGAATTAACCGCCCGCGTGAGTAGTTCCTGGTGCTTCATGGTTGTCCCCTTGCCGCCCGTACCTGGATCTCCCGCGCAAGTCCGCTCGATTCGCCGTGCTGGTCGTAGCTCTCCACGGTGAACACATACGCGCGGTCCGGCTGGAGCCCTTCCACCGTGAACTCGGTCTGATCCCCCACATCGATCGGACTGGTAACGCCGTTTGTTCCAAAATATCGACCGGGACGTTCACCGACGTACAGGCGGTATCCCGCAACATTGGACGTCCGCACTTCACTCCATGAGAGCGCTACTCCCTCCGGCACCCCCTCCCCGGAAAGTCCGTGCGGGACAGGCGGCGGTTGATGGCGGCGATACCGGACTTCTACATGCTGGAGCCGCGGTGAGTTCTGTCCGGCAGCATCCGCAAGCAAATCGAAGCGCATCTGCAGATACGCCCCCTGGGCATCCATCGGAAGGCGCCCATCCTCCGGAATTCGCTGCCACTCCGCGGGGAGTGCGTCTGGTGCGTCGCGACTCACGACGAGATCTGCCGTACGGTACCAGCCACGAACCTCGGTTGCTCCCGGCTCTTGCACACGCAAGGCGACGGATTCTACCCGACCACCGGAATCCCCCAGCGCAATAGGATCCGTATAGGCGACCCCTGGGTCTCCGGAGTAAGAAACCGGTCGCGGTTCACGTTCGGCGTCTCGGGTGATCCGGAGTTCATCAAGAAACCCGTGCAGGTCCCGGCCGATCACCAACCCGTCTCCCGTGTCCGAGCCGAAGTAAATGCTCGCCGGGGCGGAGCCTTCGGTGCCGTCATCGGTGAGGTAGGTGATCGCTTCAGGAATGCCGTCTACGCGGTAACTCAGCTGGGCGGTCCGGCGATCGTATCGGAGTTGGTGGTGTGACCACCGCCGAGGGACAAGCCCGCGACGCCCTTCGAGGTATTCCGTTGAGAACTCTCGGGTCCCACCGTCGACGGCTGCCATGACGAGGTTACCAAGCTTCCAGACCAGGCGATTGTCACGGATCGCCAGGCGCAACTCCTGGAGTACGGGAGTTCCGGCGTTGATCAGCGCTCCCCGCCAGCGAAGTACCGTGGCGCCTTCCGTGACGCGAAGCGGATACAGCCACAAATCGACGGTAAACGCCGCCGGCTGGGTTTCCGGCGCCAGGAGCGCATCACCGCCGGCTCGGTAGGTCACTGAGGCGTCTCCGTTAAACGCCGCTGCTCCGCCGCCAAACCGGGCCTGCACGGAAGAGATCTGAACACCGTCAGCGCTACTCTGATACCGACCGGTTTCGTCCTGTACTGAGCCATCGAAGGACACCAGCATGTCGGTGGCGCTGTCTATATCGGCGCCCCAATCGGCAAGGGTCAGATCCTCTCCTCCCTGCCAGCCGTCGCGAAACATCGTATTCTCGCGCTGCGCCAACAGGTTCCACCCGTGACGCCCGCCAAGCTCCACCGTCTCAGCAGTCGTCTGTGCCACCACCGGAACCGTCGCGGACGCAGCAACGAGCACTATAGCGGGGAAAAGGGAGCGTATATATGCATGGTAGATCGCCGAGATTCGCATAATTTCGTATTCTGTTCATCGGCATGTCCTACGACGAACTCAAAAGCAGCATACGAGATTTTCCAAATTCTTCCGGTGTGTACATCATGAAAGACGCCGAGGATCAGGTCATCTACGTGGGGAAAGCCAAAGATCTCCGTTCGCGGCTACGATCGTACTTCTCCAGTGATGTCCCGATAAAGACCAAAGTTCTGATGTCCCGGGTTGCGCGGATCGACTATTTGCTCACCGGCAACGAGTACGAGGCGCTGTTGCTGGAAAACAATCTCATCAAGCGTCACAATCCGCGCTACAACATCAATCTCAAGGACGGAAAGAGCTATCCGGTGATCCGCATCACCGCCGATGAGTATCCCCGGGTATTTCGAACACGCAGAATTATCCAGGACGGCTCCCTCTATTTCGGCCCGTACACCAGCATCGGCCGCCTTGAGGCGTATCTGGATCTCATTGACCGGCTATATCCCCTGCGCAAGTGCAGAACTCCCCAGCTCAAACCTCGCTCGTCACCGTGTCTCTACTGGCATATCGGCCGGTGCGCCGCAGTGTGCGCCGGAAAGACCTCCCATGAAGAATACATGGCGCGGATCGAGCAGATTAAGGCCCTCCTCTCGGGAAAGACGGCGGAACTGCGCCGGGAGCTTCACGAGAAGATGGACAGAGCTGCCGCGGAACTGCGCTTTGAGGAAGCCGCGGAACTGCGCAACGCCCTGCACGGAATCGAGCAGGTTGAGACGGAGCAGCGCATTGTAGACTTCGATCCGGAAGTCCGTGACTACATCGGGTATGCCTCGCACGCGGAGCTGTCCACGTTCGTCGTCTTCCAGATGCGATCGGGAAAGCTGGTTGGGAGCAACGTCTTTCACGCTGAGCTTCCCGGCGAGGACGACGAAAACCTCCTGGAGTTCGTCCTCCAGTTTTACGGCTCCACCGGGACACCGCCGCGGGAGCTATACACCTCCGCAGCTCTGGGCGACCTGGAAGCGCTCAGGCGCTTCTTTGCCGAGGAGCTGGGGGCGGAGGTGACGATTCGCACACCCTCCGGAAGTCGTGATGCAGCGGTGTTGCGCCTCTGTACGGAGAACGCCCGGCAGGAACTCGAAAAACGCCTGCGAGAGCGCGGGGATCTGCCGGCGCTGGAAGAACTCGCGGAGGCATTGGGCCTACCTCAGCCGCCACTGCGCATCGAGGGATTTGATATCGCCCATGTTGGGGGCCGGAATACGGTTGCGGCCCTGGTGAGGTTTTCCAATGGCGTGCCGCACACGAGCCAGTACAAACGATTCAAAATTCGCAGTCTCAAGGACGGTCAGGTCGATGATTTGGCCGAAATGCGCGAAGTGATCGCCCGACGATACACCCGGGTGAAGAACGAGAAACTGCCGCAACCGGACCTCATCCTCATTGATGGAGGGAAAGGCCAGGTCAACGCGGCCCACGAAATTCTCACGGCCCTGGATCTCTCGATTCCGGTGGTAGGTCTGGCAAAACGGAATGAGGAGCTCTTCCTTCCGCACCACAGCGAACCGATCGTTCTGCCGGAAGCGACACCTGCCCTGCGAATACTACAGCACGTTCGTGATGAGTCGCACCGCTTTGCAACCACCTATCGGGCGGGCCTGCAAAAACAGGATGTGATCACCCCACTGGTGCGGAACGTTCCGGGAATCGGGCCAAAACGGGCGGACCGCATTATGCGATCATTTCCCCAGGTGGAGAGCTTGCTGGAAACACCGGTGGATATTATCGCAAAGAGCACGGGCATCACCGAGTCTCAAGCCGCGGCG
>CAZNRF010000173.1:0-7267 GCA_964575075.1 uncultured Spirochaeta sp.
GTAGAGGGTAGCGACCTGGTCATCGACGACGGATACGTATGCATGCGCACCACCGCGGGCTTGGAGCGGGTAGACGTCATATATCGTCGGGTAGACGACGACTTTCTGGATCCGCTTTCATTTCGCTCCGATTCCATGCTCGGAGTACCGGGGCTGATGGATGTCTACCGGAAGGGTCGGGTGGGGCTGGCCAATGCGCCCGGAACCGGCGTTGCCGACGACAAAGCGGTGTACGCGTACGTTCCTGATATCATCAGATACTACCTCGGTGAAGAGATTATCATACCGAACGTCCCCACGTATCTGTGTGAGCGAGCCGATGAGCGGGCCTACGTTCTGGAACATATCAGTGACCTGGTGGTCAAATCCGTGAATGAGTCCGGTGGATATGGGATGCTCGTTGGACCGGAATCGACCCCCGATCTCCACGACGAATTTCGGCGGAAGATCACGGAACATCCGCGAAACTATATCGCACAACCCACGCTCTCGCTTTCACGGACGCCGATTCTGCTGGAGAACGCTTTCGAGGGACGTCACGTTGACCTGAGGCCGTATACCCTGCTCGGCCGCGAGACGTTTGTTACGCCCGGCGGTTTGACGCGGGTGGCACTGAAGAAAGGTTCGCTGGTGGTGAACTCATCCCAGGGTGGTGGCAGCAAAGACACCTGGATTGTGCCGGAGGATCGTGAAGATGCTTAGTCGCGTGGCGAACTCAATCTATTGGATGGCCCGTTATATCCAGCGGGCGGAGAACGTAGCTCGTCTTATTGATGTCAATCTTCTCCTGACCCTCGATCTCCCCCACGGGAGCGAAATCCAGTGGAAGGCACTGGTGACTACCACGGGAGACGCCGCTCGTTTCTCTGAAGCGTACGGCGTGCCTACTCCGGAGAACGTTATTCAGTTCCTCGTGTTCGATTATGAGAATCCCAACTCGGTGTACTCCTGTCTTCGCGCGGCCAGGGAGAACGCCCGCGCCGTTCGGGAGATTATATCCTCCGAGACGTGGGAGCAGATAAACGGGTTTTACCTTGAAATCAATGATGCCGCCCGGAGAGCGGGCCAAATCCTGCTGCCATCGCAGTTTTTCCACCGGATCCGACTCAACGGACAAACGGTGGATGGGGTGATTGATGCTACTATGTCACACGATGAACCGTGGCATTTCTGTCGCCTGGGCCGATTGCTCGAGCGGGGAGAGAAGACGGCGCGGCTACTCGACGCCAAGTACTTTCTGTTACTCCCCTCGTCTGATTCAGTGGGCTCAACCATCGATGATCTGCAGTGGTCGGCGGTTCTGCGGCCTGCCAGTGCGTTTGAGATGTATCGGAAGCGCTACGGACGTATCGAGCCGAGTCAGATACTGCGCTTTCTCTTGCTGAGTCGAGTATTCCCGCGGGCGACTCACTACTGCGTGCTCAAGGCCGATGAATCACTTCACGCGATCTGCGGAACACCGATCGGAGAGTTTACAAACCCGGCGGAACGTAAACTGGGCCAGCTTCGCTGGGAGTTTGCCTTTAGCGATGCTTCTGATATCATAGACGCAGGAATGCACGAGTATCTCGATGCTCTGCAGACAACGTTCAACCAAGTGGGTCTGGGTATTCATGAGAGCTTTTTCAACGGCGCAGCGGTCGTCGAGGATGCCCAAACCGTCGAAACGCCGGAAGAATAACCTGTCCATCGACAATCGGAGTACCGTTCTATGAGCTACTGCCTCGGCATAAAAGTGGCGGAGGGCCTGGTGGCCCTGGCCGATACCCGAATCACTACGGGTTCCGAACGTATCACCGCCCGAAAACTGAACACATACACCGAAGGGGCCGGACAGTTTTTTGTCATGACTTCAGGACTGCGGTCCGTTCGGGATAAAGTGCTTACCTACTTTGATGATGAGCGGGCCCACCGGAGCGCACCCAGTGATCGCCTGTTCAAGGTTGTCAATAGATTTGCGGATCTCATGCGCCGAGTTGCCAGCGAGGACAAGGGGCATCTCGCCGAGGACGGACTGAGCTTTAACAGCCACGTCATAATCGGAGGACAGCTTTCGGATGATCGAGACCACAAACTGTACCTCATCTATCCTCCGGGGAATTGGATTGAAGTGGGTGAAGGCTCTCCGTATCAGATCATTGGAACATCCAGTTACGGGAAGCCGGTAATCGATCGGGTGCTTACCTACCAGGATACGATTGAAGTAGCACTCAAGGTGGGTGTTTTGTCCTTCGATTCCACCCGCATCAGCGCGGCGGACGTGGGCTTTCCTATCGACGTTGCCCTGTATCGCCGGGATTCGTTTTCCATCGCCGAGTATCGATACGAACTGGAAGAGCTCACTGAGATTACCTCGTGGTGGCAGGAGCGCCTTCGGTCCGCTCTGTCGGAACTACCAAACGAATGGACCAGCGCGGTCATGTCACAGCTGCCGCCACCGGGTGGACTCGCGCCGTGAACTTCCGGATACGCCACGAGACCGAATACCGCTTCAGTAGGCCGGCGTTTCTTGAGCCCCATACCGTACGTCTCTCCCCGCGCAGCGACGGAGCAACCACCGTCGAAAACTCCTCCGTTCTGGTGGACCCGCCTCCGGCAACCCACAGTCGTCACCTCGATGCGGAAGGAAATGTCGTTGATCAGCTTCACTTCTCGGGACTTCACCAGCGACTGCTGATCACCACTGAATCGAGGGTTACCACGACCCGGAGCAACCCCTTCGACTATGTACCGCTGGAACGGGCCACCTCGCTTCCGGTCACGTATACTCCCGCGGAACGGACTGTGCTTGCCCCCTACCTCGAGGCTCACCGAGATTCCAGCGTGGACACGTTTGCCACGGCGTTCGCCGATTCCCTCGCCCCCCCGGTGAACGTTCCCCAATTGCTCACCGGTCTCAACGAAAAGCTGTCTTCCGAGCACCGCACCGTGGTTCGACCGGACGGGGCGCCGTTTCCTCCTGAGATCAGTCTCGAGACCACTGAGCTTTCATGTCGGGACTTTGCCGTGCTGTTTGTGGCGGTGTGTCAGGCGTTAGGAATCGCCGCGCGGTTCGTGAGTGGCTACCAGGCGGGTGACCCGGATCAGGCCAACCGCGACCTCCACGCGTGGAGCGAGGTGTACCTCCCCGGAGGGGGATGGCGCGGGTACGATCCGACGCTTGGTCTCGCGGTTGCCGACGAACATGTCGCGGTCGCGGCGGCCGCCTATTCGGCCGATGCCGCCCCGGTCACCGGTTCGTTTCGCGGTACGGGCGTGTCCGCGGAGATTTGCACCAAGATCACCCTGGACCGGAAGTAGCCGTGGTCGCCGCGCAATTTCGATTGGCCGGTTGATCGTCTATTCTCGTGCCCTGCTATGGGAACTACACCGGAGGATCAACTGCTGCACGCCCTGGACGTAGAGGCGCTGCTCACCTACTTTCAACCGATTATCAATCTCAAAAGCGGAGGAGTTGTCGGACACGAAGCGCTGGTGCGGGGGTGGACCGCTACCGGTGAGGTCGTTCCACCGGCGACGCTGTTTACGACGGCGGCTGCGCTGGATCTGCGCGTGGCGCTGGAGCGCGCGGCTCGGGGTACTGCGATCCGGAGCTTTGCCGCTGACCAGGGCGCCGGGGATCCGATGCTCTTTCTGAATTTTTCCTCGTGGCTGCTGGATGAGCAAATGCTGGAGCCGGGACTTATCGAAGAGACGTGTCGCACCGTCGGGCTTGATCCGCGGCAGGTGGCGATCGAGATCGTCGAAGCAACCGTCCGCGATCTTGACGCGATTCGGCTGTTTGCCGAGCGGAACCGGAACGCCGGGTTCGTCATTACCCTGGACGACTTCGGCACTGAGCATTCCAACCTACAACGGGTTCCCCTGGTACGGCCGGACGTGATCAAAATTGATCGATCGATCGTCAACGGTGTCGCCGACGACGTGTACCAGCACTCGGCGTTACGGTCCGTCGTATATCTCGCCCGGGTTGTTGGGGCGTTGGCGCTGGCGGAGGGCGTGGAGCGCTACGAGGATCTCATGCTGTGTGCTCAGGAAGGGGTCGATCTGGCGCAGGGCTTTCTAGTGGGGCGACCGCAACCGTCCGTGGCGCAATCGGACCGCGTGGCTTCCGGCACGCTGGCGGAGATAATGCCGCGGGTGCGCCGAGACCTCACGGCGGAACTCCGGCGACAGATCGACTATCAGAGCGAAGTGCACGAACGAGTTAACCGGTATCTCCCCCGGATGGCAGACGCCGATGAAGCGGGGAGAGAGGCGATTTTGCGGGAGCTGGTGCGTAGCGCCGACGACCTGGAGTGCGCGTATCTCGTCCGCCCCGACGGAGTTCAGATAACCGAGACGATCTTCGCCGACGGTGTCACGCTGCTTCAGGACCGGGCGTTTTTCTCTCCGGCGCGACCCGGCGATAACCACGCCCTCAAAGAATACATCTACGGCCTCGTCGCGCTGGGGCACAGCCGCTTCCTCACCGAACGCTACGTTTCGATGGCCAGCGGCCGGAGCGTCCGGACGCTCTCCGCGCGCCTCCCGTCCAGCCCCGACGGGATGATCCTGTGCGTTGATCTGGTGGCCGACGAGGGGTAGGGCTTGTGGACTCGGTTATTCGTTACCGACGCGAAACTCGACGCGGCGATTGCGACGCAACGCCTCCGAATCGGAGCCGGTGACAATCGGTCTGCTCCCTCCGACACCGGTGGCTGAGAGGTTCTGCTCAGGTATGCCGAGCTCCACGAGGTACTCGCGAACTGCCTCGGCCCGTTGGGTGGAGAGGGTGAGCTGGGATTGCTGAGTGCCAATGTCGGCGGTGTGTCCGACTATTTCGACCGGACGATTCACCGTTTGGAGCGTGTCTTCAATGAAGCGCGTAAATTCGGTCACCGGTTCTCCTCAGTCTGCCATGGAGCCCTTCCGTGCGTCATGGTGTGCTGCGAGCAGATGAGGCCGACCCCTGGAATCTGGGGATAGCGTTCGCTGATCTCTTCCGCAAATTGCTCAGGGCGGTGAAACTGTATCGCCTGGAGGCCAGCAGCCCGGGCGCCTTCCACGTTGTGCGCCAGGTCGTCGATAAACAACATCTCCTCGGGGTCTACCTCCATCTCTGCGGCGGCGGCCTCAAAAATGCGGCGGTCCGGCTTGTTGATGCCGATCCATCCGGACAACACCACCCGCTCAAAGTAGTGGAGCAGCGCGCTATTGCGAATGATGAGATCATATGTCTCGGCGGCCATGTTCGAGATGATCATCCGCCGAAACCCGGCATGGCGCAACGCCGAAATCCAGCGGAGCATTCCGGGATGGATCGATGCCCATCCCAGCGCGTCGAGATGCATCAGGAGATCTATCGTCTCGTCATGCGTTCCTGGTTGTCGTGATGCGTCGCTTCCGGCCTCACTCATAACCGTCCGCCAGTACGTCCGCGCGTCCAGCGCCCCCGAGTCGTACTCGTTTCGAAACTGCCACAGCGCCGGGACAAATCGTTCCGGGTCTGCCCCGGCGGCATACGCCATGTGGCATATGAACTCATCGCTGATGCGGCGTACCAGGACGCCCCCGAAGTCGAAAGCGATCGTTGTGATTTTCGGCATTTAGGACGATGGTCCATCCGGGCGGGGCTGGCAGCAGTTTGTACCTTTCTCAGCTACGTCCTCCCCACCACTCGAGTCATAGGGCAGGTAGATTACCGAGCGCACGCCGGTGGTGTTGTTCTCCATCGTCATGTGGGCGCCGAGGATCTCCAGGGCGCGGATGACGTTGATCATGCCGAGACCGGTTCCGCCGGGGCGTCGCGATTTTCCGCGACGAAAGAACTGGCTTTTCTGAACGTCCACGGCTTTTCCGACCGGCTCCTGCCAGGGGAGGTGCCGACCGTAATGCTCAATGGCGATCTCTGCGCCATCCCCGGTGGGGCGAAGCCCGATCTCAATGGTACGGTCCGCGGTGCCTTCAGTCGCTTCGATGGAGTTCTTGATTACGTTTTCCATGATGACCAGAAGGGCGTTCCGGCGGGCGTAGATGGTAACGTCCTGCTCGGCATGGAACGAGATATTCACTGCGTGTTTGAGACCACGGTTGACCTCGATGAAGTAATACACCACGCGATCGAGCATCTCCCGCATCGAGATCGCCTCAACCTGCGTATGATCCGCACCAGTGGCGACGTAGAGAATAGACTCTACCCGCTCCAGCAAACGGTCTCCGTATCGATCAAGCTTTGCTGCGGTTTCATCGTTGCCGGTGGCGCGTTCCACGCTGGCAAGCGCCGAGAGGCGAGCGATATCGTTCTTGAAATCGTGGACGAGGCCGGTCACGTTGGTACCGAGTTCCGCAAAGGGCTCCAACTCTTCCGCGCGCTGCGTGAGAATATCCCGCTGGCGTCGGAGCGACAGGGTCTCTTCCTCAAATATGAAGAAGAGAAGCGCCAAGTATACAAGAACGAAGTTGGTGATGTTGACCAGCCGGATGGTTGAGAAGCCGTGGAGCGCGCCGGCCACGGCGGTAAACGCCAGCGTGAGTACCACGACAATCGCCAGGGTCCGCTGCGTGCGACGCCCAAAGAGCGTCATTTTGTACGCAGCTGCCAGGGAGATCGAAAGAAGAATAAAGCCGGACAGCTCCGATGGATTATCGTTCATGTAGATGAGCAGCAACGAAAGGATCAGCAGCAGGAATACCTGGAAATAGCGAATAACAACGTTGTCGTACCGAGCGAGGATAAGAAACACCACGGCCATCACTGCGGCGGTGAGCTGAAAGACGTTTTCAAGCCCTCCCTGGTCCAGGATATCCTGGAGGGCGTTTACCGCGAAGAAGAACGCAAACGCATAGTTGATCTTTTGCGAGAGTGCCAGCGAGAAAAAGCGCTGTAGTGGGCCGTCATTACCATTCGCCACGGATTGCATGCTCAAGATCGATGATGTGGTCCATCTCCGGCGATGGTACAGAGCGAGCGCGCCGTACCAGCTGCGCTCGGAGCTCTTCCACGTCCCAGCTTCCGGACCCAACCGGATTGTACACCGATTGGGATCGATCTGTCTGCACGTCTTGCTCATATCCGGCGATCATGATGAGCGCCAGAAGAGTCATGCCGCGTTTTATCACGTCTTTGTCGCCGTCGGGAAAGTGGGAGATGCGCTCAAGCCGGGCAAACACATCCTGATCATCCTCTTCCCGGTGATCGAATATCGACGAGGCACTCTGCGCCAACATATAGGTGGCCAGGTGGTGTGTAGAAACTCGGTCAGCATTCCGGCAGCCGGCCAGATAT
>CAZNRF010000174.1:0-7262 GCA_964575075.1 uncultured Spirochaeta sp.
CCATCTCGCCGGGGAGTCGTATATCCATGAGAACTACGTCCGGCCCTTCGTTCTCGGCGGCAGCGACCGCCGCCGCTCCATTTCCCGCCGGACGGCAGGTTTTGTAACCAGCCCGCTCGAGCTCTCTGGCAAGGTGCATTGCGATGAGGACTTCATCCTCCACTATGAGAATCTTAATGTCGCTTGGATTCATGCTCATACCCGTGGTGCGTATAGATTATCGGTAAAGCGAAGGGAGAAACTCACCCCGTCAACGGAGGTCATGTCGGCATGTCCACCGAGTTGTTGCTCACTGAGAGCGAAAACCATTTGGAGTCCGAGGTGCCCGTCCGTTCGCGGATCAAACCCCTGGGACAATCCGATTCCGTTATCCGTAATGTTCAGGACCATCTCTCCCTGGGCCTCACGGTGCAAATGAAGTATGACCGCCCCTTCTTGCCCCCCCGTAAAGGCGTGTCTGAACGCGTTTGTGACGACCTCCTCAAACACGAGTCCGAAAGGGATTGCGGTATCCACCAGAACAAAAACGTCCTCGCTTAAGTCGAAGCGAACTTCGATGCGCCCGGGATCGACATTATGGCTTTCCTGCAACAGCCGCACGACATCCCGTATGTAGGTACCCAGGTTTATGTACGATAGGTTCTCAGACTCATACAGTTTCTGATGCACCAGTGCCATCGTTCGAATACGATTCTGCGCTTCCCGCAAAACAGTGCGGGTCTCTTCAGCTTCAACATGTTGAGCCTGCCAATTCAGAAGGGCAACGATCAACTGCATCATGTTCCGGGTGCGATGAAACAACTCCTGGAGCAGGACCGATTTTTCCTCCAATGCCTGTCGGGCGGTCTGTTCGGCGCGGCGCCGAGCGGTCACGTCTTTGTACACAACCGCTGCGCCGTAGCCCTCGAGTTTCATCGGTGCCGCTGTGGCACTGAGCCAGGTTACAATTCCGGACTCGCCGACGACGCCAAGTTCTTCATCCGCAATACGCCGACCTTCTCGTATCGCCCTGCTGCCGGGCATGTTTTCGGGAGCGATCAGATTACCCGTCTGGTCAACGATTTTTAGAGATTGGACCTCCGGAAGGCCACTGCGAACGGCGATGCTTGTTGATCCGTCAAATCTTTGATCGCTCGTATTGGTCTCGATTACGTGCCCGTGTTCATCGGTGATCGCTATCCCGAGGGGAAAAGACTCAAACAGCACGCGGTACTTTTCCTCGCTCTCCCGGAGAGATGCCTCGACCTGGTGTCTTCCAACCTGGTGCTCGAGCAACAAGCCTACGAAAAAGATGCCCAGGAATATCGCACCTCCATAGGGGATTGCCATCGCCTTGGTGAGCTCCCAACCCGCCTCGATATCGCCCACAAAGAGGAACCCCGGAAGAATGATAATTGTGGCGCCGATCGCGCTGAGCGCGGCGGAACGTGCCGTTGTAAAACTATTGCGAATGTGGTGGAGCAGAACGCCCGAGGCCGCAGCCAGAGAGAGACCGATCACGCCCGCCAAAACGCCTCCGCCGCCAAGGATCGCCCTGAAGGAAGCGGCAAAAGCTGCGGTTACTACTGCTGCCACGGGTCCGCCGAAGACACCGCTCAGCGCGACCACCGCGTTTCTCTGGTCCACGATTACTCCTTCATAGACCGGAATCCGTGCGAGCATACCGCCCATCGCGAAGAGACCGAACACGATACCATGCAGGAGTTGCGCAGGCACTGTAGTGGGACGACCGGTTCGCACAAGGAGATACCGATAGACCGCGACCAGGGCTATGAAGATAGCGAGATTGTTTAGGAGGGAAACGAATAACTCGGTACCACCTACCACGAAAGTCCTCTCCCGGCAATAATTGAGGTTCGACCGGAATTTTAATCTATAGCCCTGAAGGCGCCCTGTCTACCTCGTAGTCTGAGACCACCCGGGTCTTTCTTCCAGTGCGCTACATGCCGGCGCGCCGGACGCCGTCAAGCATCGCGGCGCAGTCCGAGTTTTGCCTCGAGGGTGGCTCGGTACCGATAGGTGATGGCCACCACCCCCGCCGATGCTGCCGCGATCATCAGCCAGCCCCACCACGGAATCGTCGCTACCCCCGACCCGACGAGAGAGCTGACCAGCATCCCCGGGGTTCGGCCGAGGATGATCAGAAAGAGAAACGCCGGAATCGGCATAGATGACAGACCCGCCACGAAGCAGATTACGTCATCCGGAAAGAAGGGCATCAAGACGATCACCAGCAGAATCAGAAAATGCCGGTTTGCTATGCCGTCGATGTATCGGTCGATGTGGCGAGGGTCAACAAACGCTTCCACCACCGGGCGGCCGAAAAACCGGGCGATACCGAAGGCGATCAACGAGCCCAGGATCAGGCCGGAAGAGCTCACCACAAACCCACCCCACACACCGAAGAGCGCTCCCCCGGCCAGGGCAACTACGTTGGCGGGAATCGGCGCGATGACAACCTGAGCGGTCTGAAGTACGATAAACACCACGACGTGATACGGTTCGAATTGTTCAACGAACGTTCGAACCGACTCCCGGGAGGAAAATACCTCGGACCACGGGACATCCTCATCGATCCGCTGCGTGATCGCTGCTACCAGAAATATGGCGATGCCGAGCAGAATCAAAAACGTCAGGATTCGGATCAGCGTCGCTTTGCTCATGCAGACCCTGAGAGTACTTGCCGCCCGCTTGTCCCGCAAGAGGCGATATACTGTTGTATATGCAGGTTTATACAGCTTGATTTGACGGTGGACGATCACTTTTACTATCTTGCCGGGATTACGAATAACAAGGGGTATACGGATGACGATAAGGATTCGAATGTGGGGAATACGGGCTGCCGTGATCCTATCGATAGTAGGGGCACTGGCAGCGTGTACGGAGCCCGCCGCTGAGACGGAGCAATCACAGACGCAGAGTGAGCGTTCTCAGGCGCGTCAGGAGACCTCCGGGCAATCCGCCATCGATCGGGTGCTGGAGCGCGGGGTGTTACGGGTGGGCACCACCGGCGACTGGCAGCCGATGACGTATCTCGATCCTGAGACGGATGAGTATCAGGGATACTACGTAGATATCGTGCGCGATTTGGCGGCGGATATGGGTGTCGACGTCGAATGGGTGCGAACAACGTGGCAGGATAAGGTATCGGGCATCGCCGCCGGGCGGTATGACATCACCACCGGCGCAAGTTTTAATCTCGGGCGAGCGCGCCAGGGGGCGTTCACCACCCCAATCGCGGTGGTGGGTACGGTGCCGCTCACGCTCTCCGAAAACGTGGGGCAGTATGGGTCGTGGGAAGACATGAACCAGGAGGGAGTTCGCGTAGCAGCTACGCTCGGTACCACCCAGGATGAGCAGGCGCAGGAGTTTTTCCCCAACGCGGAGCTGGTGCGTCCGGACTCGGGGGCGCGGGACTACCAAGAGGTGATCGCCGGCCGGGCGGATGTTTCGATTACCAGCAACATCGAGGCGGGAGTTCTAGCTGAACGCTTCGATAATCTCGACATTATCGATGTTGAGCCACGCGCTACGCTTCCCAACGGCATGATCGTGGATCGCGGTGACGTGGAGTGGCTGAACTATGTAAACGCCTGGATCACCATGAAAGAGTACGCCGGCTACTTTGACGAGAAGGCCCAGGAGTACGGACTCTCGTTCTGAGCGGCATTCCATGAAGCAAACGGTGCGATGGGTTCTCTGGATAAGTATCGCCGTGGCGGTGGTGACGCTCAGCGGTTGTAGTGTGTCTTCCGCCCGCGGCAATTACACCTGGGCGTGGTGGACCGTTTCACCCTTTACCGAAACGGGACGGGAGAACCTGTCGTTTCTGATCCGGGGCCTTGGGCCGACGCTGGGAATAAGTGCCGGAGCCTTCGGCATATCGATCCCGCTGGGGTTTGTTGTGGCCCTGGTGGGCTTTATTCCCAGTCGTATCGCCCGGGCGTTCAACCGAACGTATGTTGAGGTGGTGCGGGCGATTCCGGCCCTGGTACTTATTCTGTGGGTGTACTACGGATTGCCCGTGTCGATCGGGCTCGATCTCAACGTGTTCACCGCGGGGATGCTGGCGTTGGCGCTCTCTGATAGCGCCTTCGAGGCGGAGATCTTTCGAGGCGGAATACAGTCAATCGCCCGGGATCACCTGGAGTCGGCGAGATCCCTGGGGATGACGCGGGGCCAGACCCTGCGTTACGTCATCATGCCGCAGGCGATCCGGCGAATACTGCCGCCCCTGGGCAACCAGTTTGTATATGTCCTCAAGTTGAGCTCCCTGGTATCAATGATCGGGCTGCAGGAATTGACGCGACGCGCCCGCGAGTTGACCACGGTGGAGTATTCACCGCTGGAAATCTTCACGGCGCTCATCGTGGAATACCTGATACTGATCATGCTCGCATCGGCCGGGGTGCGGTGGCTGGAACGACGCCTCCGGGAAGGGTACGAGGAGTAGTCGCGCCATACCCCTTGTGGTACGATACCGGCCATGATCAAAGGTCGGGAAAATCCTCAAGACGTGAAGCGCAGGGAGAATCTGGAGCAGATTCACTACAAAATCGCCGTCATGAGTGGAAAAGGCGGTGTTGGGAAGTCTTCGGTTAGTGTGAATCTGGCGTGGGCGCTGGCACTGCAGGATCTCACCGTGGGGTTGATGGATGCCGATATCCATGGACCGAACGTACCGAAGATGTTGGGCATCGAGGACATCGGCTTCACCGGCGAGAATGATGCGATTGAGCCGGTGGAAGTCCTCCCTAATCTGAAAGTGGCCAGTGTGGGAAACATCGGCTACAACGCGGACCAGGCGCTTATTTGGCGTGGCCCGATGAAGATCGGTTTGATTCGGCAGTTTCTCTCCGATGTGGTGTGGGGTGCGCTGGACTACATGATTGTGGATACCCCCCCGGGAACCGGCGATGAGGCGCTCACCATCGGTCAGGATATGAAACCCCTCACGGGTATCGTGATCGTAACCACACCCCAGGATGTGGCAGTGTTGGATTCCCGCAAGAGCGTCAATTTTGCCGCCCAGATGGACATTCCCGTTATCGGTATTATTGAGAATATGTCGGATGGGGATCACTTCAAGATTTTTGGATCCGGAGGAGGCGAGAAGGCTGCCGAGGAGCTTGGTGTTCCCTTTCTCGGGAGAGTGGCTCTGGATCCGCGTATGGTGTCCGCCGGCGATCAGGGACGGCCGTATGTGGCGCTCCACGGGCAAGAAGAAGCGGGGCAGCAGTTGTTCTCGATCGTTGACAAGATTACCACCTACTGCAAAGGGGTGAGCGGATAACCGTGCGCAAGCGCTACTCCCGATCCGCCGATGGATCAATCGTACAGACCGCCGCCGTCTATACCGAGGACGAGCACGGCATCAATCCCCAGGATCTCGATCACGACGCGGTGAAAGTGGTGCGGCGCCTGCGGCGACACGGATACGACACGTACATCGTGGGGGGCGCGGTTCGAGATCTGCTGCTCGGTAAGAAACCCAAGGATTTCGACGTTTCCACGGCAGCCACCCCAAATCAGATCCGCAGACTGTTTCGCAACAGCCGAATAATCGGCAAGCGATTTCGCCTCGCCCACGTTCTGTTCAGAGACAAAGTAATTGAGGTGTCAACGTTCCGAAGCGAGGATGCTGAGGGGTTCAAGAATATCTACGGCACGATCGACGAGGATGTACTGCGGCGGGATTTCACGGCGAACGCCCTCTTTCTCAACCCGGAGGACAACACGGTCGTCGATTTTGTCGGTGGCGTTCGTGATATCCAGCAACGTGTTCTCAAACCGGTGATACCGCTTCAGAGAATCTTTCGGGAGGATCCGGTACGCATGATCCGGGCGGTGAAATACGCCGCCTCCGGGGGCCTGAAGCTTCCGTGGAAACTGAAGCGGCGCATCAAGAAAGATCGCGCCCTCCTCAGTGATACTCCCTCTTCGAGAATGACCGAGGAGCTGTTCAAGATTCTCAACAGTGGCTACGCCGCCGGAATCGTTGCGATGCTCATGGATCTGGACCTATATCGGGCGGTGCTTCCGGAGCAGGCGCGCCTGGCCCGGGGCAATAGCGCCTACCGTGCCACCTTCTTGGATCGTCTGGCGTTGCTCGATGAGAAGCGCCGGGAACATGGTCCCCTGGACCGGACGGACCTGTTGGTCTTCGCAGGGGCGGATTACCTCTTGGAATACAGCCCCCTATCCAACGAGGGCAGAATCCCCTTTCGTGACGCCTACTACGCGCTCAAGGAGTTTCTCTCGCCGGTCACGCCGGCCAATCGCGAGGTTGAAGGCGCCATCAACGAGATCTTTCGTAACAAAGGCCGTCTGCTCCGGGACGAAGCGCCGGAACATCTCGACAAACGTTCGTCCCGGCGGTCTCGTCCTCGCCGCCGCCGGCGACGATCATCGCCCGCCGCTGGGGGAGAGACGGCGTAACAGCTCATCTGCTTGCCGGTTGAGGGATGGGTCATCCCTGGGGATCGCCTCCAGGAACTCCCGCGCCTCCTCCGGCCGATCGTCGGCGACGGCGTTTACCGCCAGCGCATACCTGACGACCCCGGGGGAGTCGGTGTATTCCAGCGCCTGTTGGTAGTAGGAGGCTGCCGTCTCAAAATCCTGCCGATCATATGCGATGAGCCCGAGGTAATAGTACGGCACGTGGTGATCCTGCCGCAGGTGCAACGCTTCCACCATGGCGCGTTCCGCTTCCCGACGGTCTCCGTTGTCATACCACTCCATTCCGGTGGTCACCCATTCGGAAAACGTACGCCGAGCGTTCACGTACTCCTGAAAGCGCGCCTGCAGATCCGCGGCGGATTCCCAGCGGAACGCCCGTTCATACACCGCCTGGTTGTTCTCCTCCAGAGAATGCTCGCGCTGCACGGCGCTGATGCTGTCCCACGCCAGCCGGTTTGTCTCAGGGGTTTGATCGTGTAAGAGAAAGCTCACGAGGCCCCACGCTTGCGGGTAGAAGCTCTCGGCAGTTTCCCGGACATCATCGGCGGACATACGCAGAAGCTCATCCCACGGAATCCACGGCCGCGGAGAATCTCCCGACATCATCTGCTTGAGCGTGGCAAGCCACGCGAGGTTCTCCCGATAGACTGCCTGCTGGAATCCGGGATCATACCCGGTGCGGGCAAAGTACACCGCGAATCCCTCACGCATCCACAGCGGCGGATTCGGGATGAAGGCGCGAAGGAACTGGACGAAACTGTGGTGAACGATCGCTTCATTGGAGAACTCGTCGGTAACGTAGC
>CAZNRF010000175.1:0-7255 GCA_964575075.1 uncultured Spirochaeta sp.
GGGCTGCCGGTGCCCTTTGACGAGGACAAAGCGCCGGGGGCGTATGACGGCGAACAGGGGGGGGAGCAGATCCGCGACCGCAACGAGATCGGGGCGGTGGTAGACACCATGCTGGCGGGGAATCCCCGGGCGGTAGAGCATTTTCGCGGCGGCGACTCCAAGCCGATGGGCGGCCTCGGGGGGCGTATCATGAAGGCTACCAGCGGTCGGGCGGAGCCGCGGGTGGTGCAGGAAGTCCTGTCTGAGCGCTTTGCCATGAGCACCATCGAAGTGTACTCCTTTGGGGGGGCGATCGCCGGGCGTCGTCAAGATGATGGGCTGGTTGTTCCCGGCGATCTCATGAGCCTGACTTCGCTGTTCGAGACTGACGCTGAGCTTCCTGAGGGAATCAGGTTTGAAGAGCTGAACCTGGGGCAGTTCCTCAGTGAAGAGATTACTCCCGCCGACTGGGCTACCCTGATCACCCGGACCGCCGCTTCGCTCGAAGAGGGGCGGAGCCGAGGAATCGTGGTAGGCCACGGTACCGATACGCTTTCGTATACCTCAAGTCTGTTGTACTGGTTCTTTGCGGATACCACGACGCCGTTGGTGCTTACCGCCGCCACCGTTCCCACCGAGACGGGAGCGCGGAGCGACGCGGTGCAGAATCTGCGCCGGGCGGTAAGGACCGCCGCGGGCACGGAACGGGGTATCCACGTGATCTACGGCACCGACGATTTCTATCCCCTTAACCTGAAGTTTGAGCATTCCGGATACACCGCCCGAGGCGATGAATCCGGCGAATCATATGCCGGTCAGTTTCGTAACTGGAACCTCGCGGACCTTGGTCGCGCCGGCCGGGCGGTGGCGCCCACCGGCCGCAGCCTCGCACCGGAGCGGCTTACGCGCACCCTGGAAGCGGCGATCGGCCGTAGTCACATCGTCAAAGTGTATCCGGGTATGCGCGGGGAGACGCTCATCGCCCTGATGGATGCGGGGGTGCGCTTCTTCGTGCTGGAGATCTTTGACACGGGAACGGCCAGTCTGCGGGAGTCTCCATTTTCCCTGCGGCGCGCTTTTGCCCACGCCCGGGATCGAGGAGTACTGTTCTTCTGCACCTCTCAGCAGGAGGGTGTGGTAGATTTTTCCGAATACGTCACCGCCCACGCGCTATGGCGGGAGGGAGCGATCCCGATGGGAAGCCTCACCACCGAGTCGGCCTGGACGCGGCTCATAGCGGCTCAAGTGGAGGCGATGGCGATCCGCGCGGCGGAGGATGGTGAATCGTCCGAATCAGTGCCGGTGGACGATCAGTTTATTGAGCGCGTTCGGACGTTGATGGAGGACTAAAGATATGGATACCACTCGCGTATTGGCGGCGACGCTCCCCCTGCATGAGGGCGCTGAGATTACCCTGTCCGGCTGGGTGCACCGCATTCGGGACCTGGGAGGAATTACGTTCGTCCTGCTTCGTGATCGGAGCGGTTTGGCCCAGCTCGTCTATGACACACCCCCGGATGTTACCAACGAATCGGTTATCTCCGTGCGGGGTACGGTAGCAGCCAACGAGAAGGCTCCCAGTGGATTTGAGGTTCAGGTGGTAGAGACGACCGTTCTGGGTCCGGCGGCCGGGGAGCTCCCGCTCTCGGTGAACCAGACTCCCGAAAACGTCGGTATCGACGCGATCCTGGATAATCGCATTATCAGTCTCCGCAATCCGCGAATACGCCATATCTTTGAGGTACAGGCCTCCATCGTAAAGTACTTCGCTGAGTGGCTTCGGGATCAGGATTTCACGGAGATCAAATCTTCCAAGATCATCGGATCGGGAACGGAAGGTGGCACCGGCCTCTTCTCGGTGGACTACTTTGGCGAGACGGTATACCTGGCCCAGAGTCCGCAGTTTTACAAACAGGCGATGGTTGCCAGCGGGTTGGAACGGGTCTTTGAGATCGGCGCCGCCTATCGCGCAGAAAAACATGACACGCCGCGCCACCTCAACGAGTACGTCTCCCTAGATGTTGAGATGGGCTTTCTTGAGAGTGAAGTTGATCTCATGGATCTGGAAGTGGGGCTCCTCAGCCATATCTTCGCCGGAGTCGCCCGGGATCACGGAGATATTCTCGGTGAGTACGGCGCCACCGTGCCCTCTACGAAGGCGATGGCCAAGACCCCTCGCATCAGTCACGATGACGCCAAGAAGATCATCAAGGAGCGCACCGGCAAGAGCGCCTTCGAGATCAATCCTGAGGGTGAACGGGTTCTCTGTGATTGGGCCCGCGAGGAACATGGCGTGGAGGCCGTGTTTGTATACGGGTTTCCCCGTAAGAAACGTCCGTTCTATACGTATCCCGAAGGTCTCAAGACGCGCAGCTTCGATCTGCTCTTTCGAGGGCTGGAAATCACCACCGGCGGTCAGCGCATTCATGACTACAACACGCTTCTCGATACCTTGCCGAAGTTCGGCCTTACCGAAGAGGGGCTGGGAGACTACTGCAAGATCTTCAAGTACGGGTGCCCGCCGCACGGTGGATTTGCGATCGGTCTCGAGCGGATCACTCAGCAAATTCTCGGACTCCAGAACGTGAAAGAGGCTTCCCTATTTCCCCGGGACCGGAAGCGAGTGCGGCCGTAGCGGAACGCCCCATTGTACGAGGACGCGTCCCCGCTCATATCGCGGCGGTGATGATCTTCGTTGCGGGGTTGGCTGCGTGTACCACCGCTCCCCGTCAGAGTTCCGGTCCTCCCGAATTTTCCGACTCACCCTGGACAACCGACTTCTTCACGACTGCCGATCCCGCGGTTCCGGTAACCGTGGCGATTCTCGACCCGGCGCCGGCACACACTCGCCTTTCCCTAGGGGGGCTATTCCGTGCCGGTAGGTCTCCTGCAGGTGCGTCTTCTCGGGCGCTCTCCCTGGGAACGACCCCGTGGCGCCACTCTATAAGCGGGCGCCGGCCGGTGGGTGTGGTTGTATCCTCCGGTGAAATGAAGGCGGCGCCGGTTCCACCGTACTGGGCGGTGGTTCTCCGGGAAAACGGCTCGTGGGAAATGGTGCCGCAGGCCAAGCTTGAACGGGAGATCGCGGACGACCCCGGCACGACCGGCGAGCCTACCGCTTTCCACCCGGCGGAGCTTCTCCTCGCGGCGGGTGGTTTCTATCCGCTGATCATCGATGGAGCGGCGGTGGCCGGGGCGTTTCCGGGTACCACGATTCGGGCGCCGCGGGTGGCGATCGGCGGCCGTGCCGGCACTACCGGCACTACCGGCACTACCGGCACTACCGGCAGGAGCGGTACCGCCTCCGGGCCTGCCGGTACTACCGCCCGGATCGTGGTGGTCGCGACCGGTCCCGGTGACGGTGGCGGGTTGACTACGGAGGAACTGGCGCAGCTATTACTGTCATACGATCTGGACTGGGCGCTAAACCTCGACGGCGGGCGTTCGGCGTACCTGCGCTTTCCCGATGGTCACATTCGGCCGAAGGGAATACGGTTTCGCCGGCCCGGCCCGGTGCAGCTCCATTTTGTTCCACCCGACGGAGTAGCGCTGCCGCAGGAGATGGTACAATAGCGCCATGTACCGAGGACTGTGTCGCCTTGCAGTGGCTATTGTGGCCCTTTCGATCGCTCTCGCCGGGTGTGCCGCCGTACCAGCCCCGGCCCCGGAATCGCCGGATGCGACGAGTCCCGCCGGGAGGGCGCAATCGGCGGAGATGGCCGAGTTCGCCTATCGCGAGATGACCCTCCAGCAGCGCATTGCGCAGCGGTTTGTTATTGCGGTTCCCCGCGGATTTACCGACGACGCCGAGGTGACCCGGGCGTTTGTGACCACCCTCTCCGAAACTTCGCCGGGCGGCGTCATTCTCTATCCCTGGAACTATCGCACCCGGGATGAGGTGATTCGCATTACCGACAAGATGCAGCACGCCGTCTCCGCCGTGGGCGCCCCGGAGCTCCTCATCAGCGTTGATCAGGAAGGGGGGCGGGTGGCGGCGTTTCGCTTTGCGGATATCGTGCGGACCCCCGCTGCCGCCGCAATGGCGCGCCACAACGACGTCGATTTTATCGAGGCGGCGGCCTACACGGTGGGGGTGGAGCTTCGGTCGATGGGGATCACCATGAACTACGCTCCGGTACTGGATGTACCGGATCGGCAGGACGACTCGATCATCGGCGATCGGGCCTGGAGCAGTGATGCCGAGGCGGTGCGTACCCTTACCCCCGCCTATCTGGCGGGACTGGAGCGGGCCGGCGTCATTGCCACTGCAAAGCATTTTCCGGGCCACGGGGTTACCGTTGTAGACAGTCATGGGCGGTTGCCGGTGGTTGATATGACGTGGGAACAGCTTCAGGCTACCCATCTGAGACCGTTTGAGGCGGCGATCGCCGCCGATGTGCCGGCGATCATGACAGCGCACCTCCTCTTTCCGCCGATCGACCCGGACTACGCGGTAACGATCTCCCGCGCATTCCTCCAGGATCGCCTCCGTGAGGAGATGGGCTACACCGGCGTGGTCGTGAGCGACGCGCTCTCCATGGCCGCCATGGCGGATAACTACGATCTTGACCTGATCCTGGAGCGAGCGATACGGTACGACGTCGACCTGCTTTTGCTCAATCTCGGCTTCGATTATCCCGACATTCTCCGCCGCGTGAACGATCTTCTCGAAGAGGGGAGAATTACCGAAGACGATATCAACCGAGGCGCCCGCCGGGTCGTGCACCTCAAGGCGCGGTATGGCCTGTTGAATGAGAGAGAACGATGAGTATTTATGCTGCTGCGATAACGCTATTTCTCGTGCTTGATCCGTTGGGCAATATCCCCGTGTTCCTCGGCGTGTTGGGACACGTTGAGCCGGCGCGCCGGAAAGCGATCATTCTGCGGGAGATGATTATCGCGCTGGCGATCCTCTCGGTGTTCCTGTTTTTTGGGAAGTACATCCTGCAGGGTATGAGCATCTCCCAGCCCGCGCTCAGTATGGGGGGCGGCATCGTGCTGTTCCTCATTGCGATTCGGATGATCTTCCCGCGTCGCCAAGCGGCGGGAGAAACCGGCGATGATGAGGATGAGCCACTGATCGTACCCCTGGCGGTGCCGCTCATCGCCGGGCCCTCGGCGATGGCCACGCTCATTCTGTTCTCTACCCAGTATCCCGACCGTTTGGTGGACTGGCTTATCGCGTTGGTTGTGGCCTGGCTTGCGGCCTCACTGGTTCTGGTGTCGGCTGATTTTCTGCGGCGCGCATTGGGGCGCCGGGGGCTGGCGGCGATGGAACGGCTGATGGGGATGATTCTGATCACCCTTTCGGTGCAGATGCTGCTCTCGGGGATCGAGATGTTTGTGGCGAGCCTGTAGAGAACACGATTCGGAGGGGCCGCCCCCGGCACCAGCAGCCCTTTATTCCTCTTCCAATACCCGCATCACTTCCGGGAGCAGCTGCTTCTTGCGCGACAGCACCCCCGGCATGTCGAACGTTCGTTCTTCGATCTGCTTGAACGGGAGTTGGTTCTCCGCCTCCTCGTATCCGGAGGTCAACAGGAGACTGTTGCGCTTGATCACATCCGTAACCATGATCATCGTCCATGACAGCTTCTTGTCGCCGGTGACCGACTGGAGCGCCTGGAGTAGCCGGGGCCGGTAGTTCTCCGAGTCGGTGAGCGTGGTCACTTCTACCTGACCGATGCCGAAGGCAACGCCGCCGTGTTCGTACTGTTTGAAGTCGGAGAGGACGATCTCCTTTGGTTCCCGGTTTTCCAGGGCGTTGAGCTGGGCAAAGAGGCGTTTGGCGTGCTCTGCGGCGGAAATGCCGGTAATCGCCTCCAGCCGGTGCACGGCCCGGCGGTCCACCTCGGTGGTGGTGGGAGAGTGAAGGTTCACGGTGTCCGATACGATGCCCGATAGGAGTAGGATCGCCACGTCCCGATCGAGGCCCAGGCCGTAATTGGCGAACTCCTCATACACGAGGGTGCACGTGCTTCCCACCGCTCGGGTTGTTACCGCGATCGGTTGGGTGGTGGAAGGAGGTGCCAGGCGATGATGATCCACAATCTCGAGGATCTGCGCCTCATCGGCGCCATCAACCGCTTGAGAGACCTCGTTGTGATCGACCATGATCAGTTTGCGCCGGGGTCTCTCAATAAAGGACCGCCGGCTCACCATGCCGATGAGGGTCTCCCCCTCGAAGACGGGTAAACCGCGGTACTTGGAGTTGATCAGGTCCGTCTTTGCCTGATCGAAGGGAGTCGTGTGGCTGAGGCGGGGAACCTCGGTATCCATGATCGTGCGTACCGGCGAGCTGAGACGGAGCAGACGGATCGTCTCGGCGGTATCGGTATCCGAGATGTACACCGATCCGCGAAACGAACTGAGATCTACGGAGAGCACCTCATTGACGCGCAAACCGGTAATCACCAGCGCCGGGAGTTGCGCCTCCACCGCATGGGCGAGGATCTCCCGGCGATTCCCCACGACGAGGAGCGGCGGTGTTTCCAGTGAGCTGATAATCTCGATCGCTCGCTCGTGGGGCATGGAGCCGGTCATGATCGGGGCATCAAAGCTCTCCTGATCACCATCCTGAATGAGGCCCCCCGGGAGTACGCGATTGAAGTTCTCCACCAGAAACGAGTAAATCGGACGGTCTCCCCGGTTCTGCGCCAGGACGTACGAGGTGATCTCGTTGACTCCCACCACCCCGCGGAAGACGCCGTCGTCATCGATAATGGGAATAGCGCTGATCGTTTGGTTTTCTACCTCGCGAAACGCTTCCAGTACCGGATCTCGCGGTTTGAGCGTGACGGGACTCGGTTTTGCAACCAACCCAACCGTGGGCGCGATCGTGTCGTAGTGTTCGGGTACGGGGACGTCGGCCAGTTGAAATGCATCGCGAATCTGGCCGCTCAACGGGCCCGTGCGGATGGCGCGATAGTCGGTTTCGGGGTCGATTTTCCTTTTCAGTGCTGCGTAGCAGTATGCGGAACACACACAGTCCATGTCAGGGTTTCTGTGCCCTGCGACGTAAACGGTATCCATGTACTGCATAAGCTACCGTGAGTGGCCCATCTGTGTACACCGTGGTCAGGACGTCCATTTGACCCCGGCCACCAGTGGTCGTATCGTTATATGATGAAAAGAATCATTGTTCTGATAGTTCTCGTGGTGGTGATTTCCGCCGCACCCGTTGCCGCGGATACCGGTGTCGGCGTAATCCTGGGTGATCCCACCGGTGTGAGCGCCCTCTTTGGGAATCGTGTCGCGGTGGCCGCCGCCTGGAGTC
>CAZNRF010000176.1:0-7241 GCA_964575075.1 uncultured Spirochaeta sp.
ACGTAGCCGCGCGCACCGGGAGCACCCACATGCTGATCGGCATTTACCATCGTACTTCGTATCTCGTAATCCCGACCAAAGAAAAGAACACGAAACGAAAGCCGCATGTGGTGACGCCACCGAGGAGGATCCTCTCCCACCATGCGACCATCGCTGGAAACAGTCCGGGGCGCAAATTCGTCGTATGCCGAAAGATCAGTAATGACCGCCGCCAGCGCCGCAGGATCGACATCGAAGACGCCGTGCACGTCTCCGGCACTACGGAGTAGCACTCCCGGCTCCGGGTCGGCCTCAACGTTTAGCTCTACAAGTTGGATTGATTCCCGAATCTGATCCACTTCAGTTCCCGGTACCATGCGCAGCGCGTGGGTCATCTCATCCACAGTTTGTGCGTGAATCCATGTTCCACAGATGACGAGCAAGACCCCAACCGAAAGGCGATTCATCGAGGGGAAGCTATCACGGGGGCTACCCCAGGTCAAGTTGCGATATGTACAGTAGTTAGGGCCCATGGTATCGTTACGCTCGTGACACGGACACTCCTTTCAACCGTTGCATTCATACTGTTTGTAGTTGGCACAAATGAGGCACAGCACCTGCGCGATTCGCCGGCAGTGCAAGATGTATATCGGCTGTATCGTGCCACCGGTATCGCCGCCCCATCCATCCGATTTCCCGTGGGCGATCGGGAGGTTGCTGCGTGGGCGGCTGACATAGCCGCCCGAGCGGATGACCCCGACATCACCACCGAAGCGCGCGAGCTCCAGCGACGGGTTGCCCCACCGGAAGACACGATGACGATTGGAGCCAACGTAACCACCACCGTGATGGGAACCACGGAGAACCTGGGAGCGCTCCTGGACGAGGAGTACGGGCGGGTGTACTCGCTCCAACACCCGTTCTTTGAGTTGGGTATGTTCCTCGATCACCCCTCGGGAGTGCGTCTCTCGATCCGCGAGGAGCGCCAACGGGAACTGAGACGGGCGGCATACTGGAATACGCCGCTGTTTCCCGAAGGCAAGCCGTTTGCTACAGAGAATAACAGCATCCGCGAAGGCACGATCAGCGCATACCTGGGGCCCCTCCAGTTTCAGTTTGGTCGCCAGAAGTTGGCTATGGGACCCTCTCCGGTGACCAGCCTCATCATCAATCCCGACATTCCGTTTCTTGATGGGTTGCGGATTGCCGGTCGCTTCGGGAGGCTCACGATGACCTCTATGACGGCCTCGCTTGAGAATCGGAACGCGATGGGAGACGTTACCGTTCAGGCGGAGTCTCCGGAGTTGTACCAGTTGGGCCGCAACCAGATCTACTTCAATATCCATTACTTCGAGTACCAGTTCGGCCGCGTACGAACGGGAATCGGTTCCAGCGTGGTCCTCGCGCGGGAGATGAACGAGTTCCATCTCACCGATTTCTTTCCGGTGGCAAGCTGGCACAACGCCAATATCGTTCCCAACAATCATTCACTGTTTGCCGATGCTTCGATCGTGCCGGTACCGGGGCTGGAAGTATACGCCGCGGTGGGTCTGGACGATGTGAACGGGGAGGCAGTGGGCGTTTCCGACTCCGATGTTCCAACGATCCCGGCGGTCACGGTGGGAGTCACCGGCGAGTATCGCCCCGGCAGGGGAGAGACGGCAATTCGATATGTCGCTGAGAGCGGGTCGACGCACTACCTGTGGGGAAGCTTCAACGATGGTCTCGAGCTTTCCCGAGGGATATATCGGATGGACCTCTTCGGCGAAAATCGCTGGATGCCGCTGACCTCCCGGTATGGCCCCGGAACAACATGGGGTATTCTTGAAGCGGACATACACCATCCGATAACCGATTCTCTCACCATCACCGCAGGCGTGTCTTTGGAACTGTGGGAACGAATCGACGGGATCGGCCTCACGGAGACACCCTACGCGGCGATTCCGGATATCGATAGCCGCGACCGTAAACCGCGCGCGCGCATCGAGTTTCCGATATCGGCGAGTTTTGGGGATCGCGCGGCGCTCCGACTGACCCCGGTTCTCACCGGCCCGGGAGGCAATCTGCAACCGGAGCTGCGCGGCACAGCGACCGTCACGTTCCGGGGGCGGTATACGGAAAAGGTAGATTAGGTCATGCCCATCCCCATCCTCCACATCATCACCCGGCTGGCCAACGGCGGGGCGGCGGAAAATACGATCTATACCGTGAACGGCCTCGAACGCTCACGGTGGACGGTGGACCTGGCCATCGGCGGACAACCCGATACCGATGAGGACGACCAGGTAGAAAAGCTGTCAATAGCCGAAGACGTCACGGTCTACCGCATCCCCCGCCTCGTGCGGAATCCCAGCTTTGGCGAAGCCCGTGCGCTGGCAGATCTGCGGCGGCTGATCCGCACCGGCAACTATCGCATCGTGCATACCCATGGCGCCAAGGCGGGAATCCTGGGTCGCATCGCCGCGCGGAAAGAAGGAGTCCCGGTGATTATCAACGGCGTTCACGGTCACTCGTTCTCTCCCCAGATGAATCCCCTGGCGCGGGTACTCTACCGGGGTATCGAGAAGCGTGTTGCACGCTCCACCACCCACTTTGTGTCCGTCGGGGACGATTTGAGACAGCAGTATCTCGCCGCCGGGGTGGGCGCGCCGGAGCGTTTCTCCGTCATCCACAGTGGGATGGAACTGGAGCGCTTTATCACCGCCGGCCGGATGGAGGAGACGCGGCGCACCGCGATCCGCACGGAACTGGGAATACCGGCGAAAGCGGTGGTGTACGCCAACATCTCCCGGATGGAGCCGCGCAAGGGCCACCGCTACTTTCTCGAGTCGGCGACGCGGTTGGTGGGCGACCCCGCGGCTGCGGGAAAACACGCACCGACCGGCCCGCTGGCGGGAAACGCCCCGGGTGCAGCGGCGAGCGGCGGCAGAGACCCCTGGTTCGTCATTGTGGGAGATGGTCCGGAAGAATCTGCCCTCCGGCGGCAGGCAGAGGAGCTGGGTATCAGCGAGCGGGTGGTGTTTACCGGATATCGCAGTGATGTGGAGAATATGTTCGCTCTGGCGGACGTGATCGTGCTGACCTCGCTGTGGGAAGGGTTGCCGCGGGTGCTGGTGCAGGCGGCGGCCACCGGACGCCCGGCGATTTCCTTCGCCTGTGACGGCGCCGGCGAGGTGATCGAAAACGGGGTGAACGGATGGGTGGTGCCGATGCGGGATGTGGCGGCTGTAACGGACCGCATGGCGCGCCTTCTCGCGGCTCCGGAACTCCGGCGGCAGATGGGCGAGGCCGGCCGAGCTAAGGTCAACGATAGCTGGACGGTGGAGGCGATGGTGGAGCAGATCGACGAGTTGTACCGGAGGCTGTTGGAGTCCTGAGAGCGGGCGGGGCACCTACGCCGGTCGCACCGAGCGGCGCTTACAACATCTTCTCCAAGAACGCCCGGATCCGCGGGTGGTCGGGGTTGGTGAAGAGCTTCTCCGGAGGGGCGGCCTCCACGATGCGCCCCTCATCCATAAATACGACGCGATCGGAAAGTTCCCGGGCAAAACTCATTTCGTGGGTCACGACCACCATCGTCATCTGCTCCCGCGCCAGGTCCTTGATCACCGCCAGTACCTCCCCCACGAGCTCCGGGTCCAGGGCGCTGGTGGGCTCATCGAAGAGCATGATGTCCGGCTCCATCGCCAACATCCGGGCGATCGCCACGCGCTGTTTCTGGCCGCCGGAGAGGTAGGCGGGATAGACATCGCGCTTGTCGGCGAGGCCCACGCGGGCGAGCATCTTCTCGCCGCGGGCGATCGCCTCGCTCTTGGAGAGCTTGGCCACCACCAGGAGTCCTTCGATCACGTTGCCCAGGGCGGTCTTGTGGGGAAAGAGGTTGAAGTTCTGAAAGACCATGCCCAACTTCCGACAACGGCGGCGGATCACCGCCTCCGGGATGTGTTCCTGGCCGCCGTCGATCTCCCGCGCGATCGCCTGGCCCTCGATCTCCACGGTGCCCCGGGTAATCTCCTCCAGATGGATCAGACAGCGCAGCATGGTGCTCTTGCCGCTCCCGGAGGGCCCGATCACCGAGACGATCTCGCCGGGGGCCACGTCCAGGTCCACACCTTTGAGCACTTCCAGGTCACCAAAGGACTTGTGGAGGTTGCGGGCGCGGATCATGGGGGCGGCGGGGGTGTCGCCGTTGCCGGGAGCGGGCGCGCCCGCGGGATTGCCCGCGCCACCACCCGCCGCGCCGCGCCCACCGGCATCTGCCTGCTGATCACTCATAGACCTGGTACCTCTTCTCCAACCGACCAAAGACCCACACCAGCCCGTAATTCAACACGAGGTAGATCACCCCGGCGATGACAAAGGGGGTAATCGTAAAATCGCGGCTCACCACTTCTTTGGAGTTGCGCAGGATCTCCCCGATGCCGAGCACCACCACCAGGGCGGTATCTTTCACCAAGGTGATCGCCTCGTTGGATACCGGCGGTAAGACGCGCTTGAGCGTCTGCGGCAAGACGATGCGCACCATCGTCTGCCGGTAGTTCATGCCCAGCACTTTGGCCGCCTCGTACTGCCCGCGCTCGATCGACTGAATCCCCCCGCGAAAGATCTCCACGAAGTAGGCGGCGTAGTTGACGATAAACGTCACCACCGCCGCGGTGAAGCGATCAAAACGCAGCACCGGCACCAACAGGGGCAATCCGTAATAGACGAAGAACAGTTGCAGCAGGAGCGGCGTCCCCCGCACCACCGAGGTGTAGAGGCCCAGCGGCACGGTAAGACTCTTCCGGCGCGACACCTTCCCCACCGCCCCCAGAAATCCCAAGGGGAGCGAGAACACCAGCGTCAGCACGAACAGTCGGATCGTGACGCCGGCGCCCTGGAGGATGTAGGTGGTGGTGTCGATCAGGTATTCCATACGCTCCAGCCCACCGCGGTGCCGTCAGCGCGGCAGCAGTACGTCCTCGTCAAACCACTTTTGGGAGATCTCCGCGGCGGTGCCGTCTTCAACCATCTCGTCGAGGATCTCGTCTACGCGCTCGGCAAACGCCTCCTCGCCTTTCCGGAACCCGATGCCGTACTGCTCCTCGGTGAAGTACTCACTGGCAACGTCAAACGACTCCGGCCGCTGGGAGATGTAGTAGCGCCCGAGAATCTCGTCCACCACCACCGCGTCGATGCGCCCCACTTCCAGGTCCAGGAGCGCCTGCACGTTATCCTGGTAGCGCGACATCTCCGCAAAGCTCTCCCGCACCTCCGGCTCGCTTTCCACCGCATCCTGGGCACTGCTTCCCAGCTGCAGCCCCACCGTAGCGCCGTCCAGATCCGCCAGGGTGTCGATGTCGCTGCCCGCCTGCACGATCACGATCTGCCGGTTGGCGATGTACGGCTTTGAGAAGGTAACCTGCTCCTCCCGTTCGGGGGTGATCGTCATGCCGTTCCAGATCACGTCGATGTCGCGGCTGTTGAGATCCAGCGTCTTGGAGTCCCAGTCGATCGGCTGCAGCCGGAGCTCCACACCCATCCGGTCCGTCACTTCTCGGGCCAGATCGATGTCGAATCCCACGATTTCACCATCGTCGTCACGAAATCCCATGGGAGGAAAACTGTCGTCCAAGCCCAGAACCAACTCGCCCTTGTCCATAATGTAGTCCAAGGAAGTGTCCTCTCCGGTCGCGGTCTCACCGGCTCCTCCGGCAAAGGCGGACGTGGCGATCCCCGCCAGCACGAGCAGAGCAATTGATCGTTTCATAGTTTCTCCTGATAGATGTTTGATTGCGCGCCGCAGTATAGGCTCCACCGCCAAAATCGGCAACCATCCGGAGGCCGATCGGGGATGAAGATCGAACCGAAGGCTCCGCGGTGCCCACACCCAAACCGTCGGCGTCCGCCGTATGGACGTGCCGGCGCTGCGGCGATATTCTTTCGTATTATGAACCAAACAACCAAGGTCGTGTTGGCGGTGCTTGCCGTCCTGGCGATTATCGTGATCGCGATATTCGCCTCGTTTCGCGGCGCCTACAATAGCATGGTGGAAATGGAAGAAAACGTGAGTGCCGCCTGGTCTCAGGTGGAAAACCAGTACCAGCGCCGGTTGGATTTGATTCCCAACCTGGTGGAGACGGTGCAGGGCTTTGCCGACCAGGAGCAGGAAACGCTCACGGCGGTGACCGAGGCGCGCAGCCGCGCCGGGGGCGTCATGGAGATGGATGAGTCCCTCCTGGAAGACCCGGAGGCGTTTGAGCGCTTTCAGGAGGCGCAGCAGGGGCTGGGCTCCGCGTTGCAGCGGCTCCTCATGGTGACGGAAAACTATCCGGAACTGCGCTCCAATGAGAACTTTCTCACCCTGCAGGACCAACTCGAGGGCACGGAGAATCGGATTGCCGTGGAGCGGAGGCGCTTTAACGAGGCGGCCCGCACGTACAATACCTCGATTCGCCAGTTTCCGCGGGTGATTCTGGCCAACATGTTCGGGTTTGAGCCGCGGGAGTACTTTACCGCCTCGGAGGGTGCGGACAGCGCGCCGGAGGTCGATTTTGGGGACTAAGCCGCTTCTGACCGAAGAGGAAAGCAGCCGCGTCGCTCAAGCGGTGGCGGCGGCGGAGAAGGAAACCGGCGGCGAGATCGCCACGGCGATTATCGCCGAGAGTGACGACTACGGATTTCGCGAACTGGTGTTCGCGATTATTGTGGGCGTCGTGGTATGGACGGTGGCACTGGGCTTCCCCGCGCCCCTGGAGGCGGTGCTGAACCGGCTCTTCTGGGCGTGGGAACCGTGGGTGCTCGCCGCGCTCCAGGGTGTTATGGGGATGCTGGCGGGACTACTGGCGTACCTGGTGGCGCAGATTCCGGCGGTGGATCGGCTCATCGTACCAAAGGCGGTAATGCGGGAAGCGGTGACGCGCCGGGCGCGGCGGCATTTCGTGGATTCCGGCACCTACGACACGATCGACAACACCGGCATTCTGATCTTTATCTCCCTCCTGGAGCGCCGGGTGGAACTGATCGCCGATCGCGGGATTCACCAGCAGGTTGACCCCGGCACGTGGGAGCCGATCGTGTCGGCTCTGAGCCGCGGCATCCACGAAGGGCGCACCGCCGAGGCGCTGGTGGAGGCGGTTCACGCCTGCGGAGAAGTCCTCAAAGGGCGAGTGGAGCCGCGCGCGGAGAACACCAACGAACTGGCCAACCGGCCGGAAGAACTGGAGAAGGGAACATGAACAGCGCACGGAGGACAAGCCCCGCACGAAGAAAGGGTACCGGCA
>CAZNRF010000177.1:0-7217 GCA_964575075.1 uncultured Spirochaeta sp.
AAAGTGCAAGGCCGGGTGGATCGGAAAGTCACCACGTCGGCCTTGCGACCCGGCACAATAGCCTATTGCATAAACAACCCGCCGTTTACGTCGATCGTTTCCCCGGTCGTGAAATCGTTTTCGATGAGGAATTTGATTGCTGTAGCAATGTGGCCCGCTTGTCCGTTCCGTTTGAGCGGCGTTTTCTCCTTAAAAGCCTGCATTCTTTCCGGTGTCGAGACCTTGTCATGGAACGGTGTCTCGATTACTCCCGGTGCCACCGCGTTTACGCGGATCTTCGGTGCAAGCTCGTTAGCAGCTCCACGGGTGAAGGAGTCAATGGCACCTTTCGCGGCACCATAGATTGTGGCGGACGGCGCTCCATGGCGCATTGCTATAGAGGTAAGGTTTATCACGACAGGATCTGCCGCCTTCTCCAGCAGCGGTACGCAGAGTGACGTCAATTTCATCGTCGAAAACGTGTTGAGCGAGAACGTCTCTATCATGAAATCCCAGTCCAGCTCCCCGATCGGTTGTCTCTTGATCAATCCGCCCGCATTATTGACCAACACGTCAACCACGGAAAAGATTGCACTTACCTCGTTGGCGAAGCGTTCGCACTCTTCGGGTTTTGTCAGATCTGCCTGCAGCAGGTGTGCCGTCCCGCCTGCCTTCGAAACGTCGCCCGCTACCATCTCCGCGGCGTCCCGGGAGGCGTTGTAATGTATGATAATTTGGTTCCCTTCTGCGAGAAGGCGTGCCGTTTCCGCCCCGAGACCGGTGCTGCCGCCTGTAATTACGATGTTTCTGCCCATGGTAGATCACTCCTCTGATACATGTAGAATGTAATGTTCGAATATGCCAGGATACACCCGTTCGGATCTTGTAACACTATTACGAGGCGTCCTAACATTATGCCGGCAGGGGTATCTTAGTCGGAGTTCATGCCGTGTTCAAGGCGAGACTGTCCTCGCCGCCTATGGAGAAAAGAGGGATCACTTTGTCAATTAATGGGAACAACGCAGCAAAGCGCTTAGAGCAGTCGCCGGAGGCCTTGTTACCGAAGCTCGGTTTCCTGGTGGCCGCGGTTTTTTTCAGCCTCTTCTCACGGATGGTGTTTTCTCCTCTTCTTCCGATTATGGTGCAGGATCTCGGCATTACTCATTCGGAGGGAGGTGCATTCTTTTTCCATATTGCCCTCGGTTACGCCACTTCGATGCTGGTATCGGGGTTCCTATCCCAGCGCATCACTCACCGGTGGACCATCGCCCTCGCCCTGTTTACGGCAGCGTTCGGCTTGGCGCTTATTGCTCTCTCCTCGACAGCCCTTTTCATGCCGGCAGGCTTCTTGATCGTGGGGGTCGGGACGGGGCTGTATCCGCCCTCGGGCATCACCACGTTGACAAACCTCGTGGAAGCAGAACGTTGGGGACGTGCAAGCGCCATTCACGAAATGGGCCCGAACGCTGCATTCATTCTGGCTCCCTTTGTCGTTTCCCTCGCGCTCGCTGTTGCGGAGTGGAGACTCGTATTGTGGGGCACCGCCGTGGCATGCGCAACCTCCGGTGTGTTTTTCCTTCGGTGGGGTCAAGGGGGACGATTTCCTGGAGTGCCCCCGCACCTATCGAAGGTCTTCGTGTTGTTGCGATCGCGGACGTTTCTAGTGGTTCTGCTTTACTTTCTGGTGGCAATGTCGGTGTTCTTGGGCGTGTACTCGATGTTGCCGAGTTACCTTGTGGCGGAGCGAGGCATGGGCGAGTCCACCGTGAACAACATCGTCGGCCTTTCGCGTGTATCCGGTTTGTTCATGATCTTCGTGGCGGGGATGCTTGTGGACCGCGTGCACGCGGGAAAACTGCTGGCATCGTTGGTTCTCATCGTAAGCGTCGCCATCATCGGGATAGGGGTTCTCCGAGGGGTATGGTTGATAGTGGCCATAATCGTACAGGCGATGGCTGCCTCGGCCTTTTATCCGACCATGCTTACCGTCCTTACCCGTGTGAGTCCGGATGAGCTCCGCAGTCTTTCGGTTTCGGTAACAATTCCGTTCGCGTACATCGGCGGGGCGGGTCTTGTCCCGTACCTGCTCGGCGTGACAGCAGAGTACGCTACGTTCTCCGGCGGTTTTGTGGTTCTCGGAATCCTAATTGCGCTCACCGTTTTTGCAGCGAGATTAGTTCCCGCCGGCCGAATCTGATTTACGCCATTTTGAGAGTGAAACCACCGTCCACCGTCACGACGGTTCCCGTCATCGCCTCTTGCTCGGCCAGATAAACGTAGCTTGGGGCAAGCTCTTCCGGGGTTATCCAGCGCCCGATGAGTGTGGCGGCCAAAAACCCTTCCTTTGTTTCCTCCGGCACGTTGTCGTAGGCGGAGCTTTGCACGAAACCGGGAGCGATTGCATTCACCTTTACCGTCGGGGCGAGTTCCTTCGCGAGAGTCTTGGTGAAATTAACCAGAGCGGCCTTTGCCGCGGAGTACGCCATGATTCCTTCGCGACCGGTGTGATCGATTCCTCTGACCGACGAGGTGTTGATTATGTGCCCCCGACCCTTCTCTTTCATCCCGGCTGCAACACGCTGCGAACACAGCACCGCACTGAAAAAATTGACGTCGAATACCTCCTGCCATTGTGCTTTCGTAGACCCGGCGAATTGAGTCGGTCGCGCAGCGCCGGCGTTGTTCACCAGAATGTCAGGTGTGCCGTAGGTCTCTTCCAAGGAGGTGAATAGTCGGTCGACCTCCCCGGGTTCAGTGACATCGGCCTGAACAAAAAAACCCTCACCCCCGTCGGCCGCTATTTCTTCGATAACACCTTTGCCGCCGGCCACGTTGGAGCGAGTGTTGACGACTACCTGTGCGCCCTTCTTGGCGAACTCCAATGCTACAGCCCGTCCTATGTTTGCAGCGCCACCCGTGATTACGACTGTCCGTCCGTGCAAATCCATGTAACTCCTCCTTAACGAGGTATTATGCTTATCGGTCGGTTCCGTGCTCCACGAAACGTCTCCTGACTGCGGCGAGCGCCCGCTCATGCGCCGTCCTGCTGCACAACATCGGCTGAAGAAGCTCGATTGCACACAAGAATTGGCCCAGAAGCATCCGACCCCCGTCAACGTATACCAATCCTCTTTCCGATGCAAAGTCCTGCAGTGCGGCTCTCTCTCCGTAAGGAGCCTCGGCGATGAGGGGGCGCGAGCCTCTCGGTATCCGTTCCAACTCTCGCACCGGACATCCCGCCGGAACCGTGTTGACAATCACGTCGGCCTCAGCGGCGACGGCGGCGACGGCGGAAAAATCCGACGACGTCAGCGTCTGATCCGCGTTCGGAAACATCCGTCGAAGCAATTGCATTGTTCGGCGCGTCTCGTTCTCATACGCATTTGCGATGTGCACTTTCGTATCCGCAGACAGGAATGCCTGTGCTATGGATGCACCCGCTCCACCGGCGCCTATCAGTAGTGCGCGAGCTTCAGCGAGAGGAAGCTTCTCGGAGATAGCCCGGACCATTCCGCGCCCGTCCGTATTCAACGCTTTGATTCCCGGCTGGATGCGGACAATCTCGTCGTGGTGGGCTGAGGACGCGGGTTTGATGAGGTGATTACATAACCTCAGATGGTGCGCCGACGGCTCGGCCGACCAAGGAACACCTGCTTCATACAATCCGGCAAATGCTGCTTGTTTATAGGGGTCCGTGACCGTAAGGTCAACGAAGTGCGGGTCCGATCCGAAGATGCGGATGAGCTGCGGCAATCCGTCCGGCTGCGGTACGTCGAGGGGAACAAAAACAAGCGACACGCCGGCCTGCCGGGCATAGGTGTTCCACAAGTGGACACTGCCGGCATACCGAGAGGGCTGCCGGCCGCCGACAATCGCGGCGAGAAATGTTTCGCCCTCCGGGGTCGAGACACTTCCGGAGACGGAAGAAATTTCGTTTGTGACTAGTTCCTGTAGAAGTCGAGTGGTGGCCGGCAGCAAGGCTTCCTCTCCCTTTTCCGTGCCGAGCGGTGTTGGGCAAGTTTACGGTTGCACTGGAAACAGGTCCGTTGCAAGTGTAGACTGTCGACGCTGGTTGTGTAACGGCCGGCAATCTTCATACGGCGAGATGGTCCTAATGCAACCAATATCAATTTGCCAGAGTAACAAAAAGCCTTTTGTATTCGAGTGGAAGCCTCAGGTGGATCTGTCAGGTCAACTCATCGTGGCCTTCGGCGGTGCGGGTAACCTGTCCGAGGTTTTTGTCTACGCCGCGGCGGTAAGTGGCGCTAAGATCGTGCTGGCCGATTATGTGCCGCCTCAACCGCCCGAGCGAGATCGTGCTGAGGCGAGGATCAAGGAGGTGGCGCGCAATGTTCACGATCTCTCGGGTTACGGCATGCCGCTTGTCGTATCGGCGGATGTAACGGATCCGACCGACGTTCGTGCGGCTGTAGAAGAAATCGTGAACCGCGAGGGTCGCATCGATACCGTCGTTGACTTCGCCGGTGTACATCATCGGCCGTTCGAATTGAGCGATGACGAGATAAGCGATACGGCGGAGATCTTTCGTCGTGTGATGGATGTCAACTTGGCCGGCGCATTCAATGTGACTGCGGCCGTCGCCAAGCCAATGGTCCGGCAAGGGGCGGGGCACATCATTCATCTGTGTAGTAGCGGAAGCCGGCTTTCTCTGTATGGGAGTTACGCCTATAACGCCAGTAAACACGGTCTGGAGGGACTGATAAAGACCGCGGCCGCACAATTGGCGCGCTTCGGAGTTCGGGTGAACGGCATCGCGCCGGGTACGGTGGAGACCAACCTGAATCGGGAGCTTCTTCGCGACACCGCCGGGAATCCGAAGTTGCGGGCGAAAAGCATACTCGCCCACACCCCGACAAAGCGGTTTGTGACCCGTGAAGGAGTGGCGGAAACCTTAGTCGGTATGTGCGTGCCTCAGCGACACCTCACCGGCAACGTCGTGTTCGCCGATGACGGCTACAACATCGAGGGGCACTCATGGCCGGAGGGAACGCAGGCCGTGTACGAGGGCCAGGAGGCCGTAGACAGCCTGTACGAAGAGCTGAAAAGGCGCTACCGCTCCGAAACGTGATTTGGACTCCGGACCCCGGAGAGCTGAGAGGCGGCCTTCATCCGGATAATCGGCTCGCACCTGCCTGGAGGGGTCGACCGAACTTGACACCCGATGCCGGGTACTCGAAGATGGTCTAGAAGAAAACCACACCGAGGAGTTTGATGGATGCCTCAGTTCGACCTGAAGGGTGCGTTGCGAGACCGAAGGGTGACGATTGGCTCCTGGATACAGCTCGGACATCCGGCACTAGCCGAAATACTGGCTCATGCCGGTTATGACTGGCTGGTGGTGGATATGGAACACAGTGACATCGACCTTGCCACATTCACCAATTTGGCCCGTGGAATGTTCGGCAGGCGGGCAGCTCCGCTGGTTCGTGTGCCGGAGAACGATATGCTTTCCATCCGTCTTGCCTTCGACCAAGGTGCGGCCGGAGTGATCGTCCCAATGGTTGATACGCCTCAACAGGCTCGAGAAGCGGTGGCCGCCTCGAAATACCCGCCGATCGGACGACGTGGGTTCGCGGCGCCTCGGTGTAACGAGTACGGTGCCGAGGCGGCGCAGTATAATGCCGAAGCGAACCAAAGAACGTGCGTGATCGTAATGATCGAAACAAAGGAGGCTGTCGAAAACTGCCGAGAAATCGTCGCGGTCGAGGGTGTGGACGGGGTCTTGATCGGCACATTTGATTTGAGCGGTTCTCTCGGCGTCACCGGCGAGACGGAACATCCGCGCGTGTTACAGGCGCAGCGAGCGGTCCTCGAGGCGTGTACGCGAGAGGGAAAGTCCGCCGGGATCCACGTTGTCTTCCCAACGACCGACCGGGTGCGAGGTGCAGTTGATGGAGGATTTACGTTCCTCGCTGTCGGTGTGGATCACGTGTTCTTGAGAGAGCGGGCAACGGAAGCACTTGCTACCGTTAAAGCGGCCGTGGAGGACAAGCGATGAGTACCGTCATCATCCAAGAAGATTGTTACAGGCGCATAGCGGACGTATTCGAGGCCGCTCCGTTGGAGTTTCGGCGCGTTCCCGTATCCCGTCCGGAGGAGATGGTTGAGGAGCAGCGGAAAAGCGGGGCGAAGGTGTTTATCATCGGCGCCGAGCGCTATCCTCGCGGGTTCTACGAGTCGATCATGCCGGATTCCCTGGTGATCCGATACGGGGTGGGCTATGACCATGTACCCGTTGAACTGTGCAAGGAACGAGGCATAACGGTAGGCTACACTCCCGGCACCCTGGATCAGTCGGTGGCCGAGCATACGCTCGCTCTCATGCTCGCCTGCTTGCGTGATATCCCGCGGCAGGATCGGACGGTGCGAGAGGGCCAGTGGCCGCATCCCTCGGGAGCTGAGATGTCCGGGAAGACCGTTGCGGTCCTCGGATTCGGACGAATCGGACGGAGAGTGGCGGATATCCTGAAACGGGCTTTCGACTCCCAAATCGTGGCCTTGGACGTTTTCCCCTCCCCGCATTCGCAGTACGCTTCATTGATGGATCGGTACACCACCGACTTCGACTCCGCAGTAGAGGATGCGGATTTTGTGAGCCTCCATATGAGTGTCACCGAGGAGACAAGGGGGTTCATCAACAGTAAGCGGCTTAGCGCAATGAACGGTTCGGCGTATCTAATCAACACGGCGCGGGGAGCGTTGGTGGATGAGGTGGATCTGTACAACGCGCTCGCTCAGCGAGTGATCGCAGGAGCCGCCCTGGACGTTTTCGTCGAGGAGCCGTACGAGCCCGCCACCCCGGACGCCGACCTCCGTGCGTTACCGAACGCGGTGCTCACGGCACATGTCGGTTCCAATACTCGGGAGGCGAATCGACGCATGGCCGAAATATGCGTTAGAAACGCGGAGGCGTGGTACGCCGGCGAGACCGACCGGCTCGTACTTATTCCGGAGATGACTGCGTGAAGATCGCCGAGGTCAAGACTCATGTGTTGAAGAGTCCGTTAGGGAGCAAACGTTTCTATTCCTCTCAGGCCGTCTTCCCGGAGCGGAGCAGCCTGTTGGTGGAGATCGTGGCTGACGACGGTCGCGTAGGATGGGGTGAGGGCGGTCAATGGGGGCCGCCGGAGCCGCCTGCGGCCGTAGTGAAAGAGGTCTTCGCATCTCGGCTCATCGATCGATCCGTCCACGAGGTAACGCGTATCTGGGAGGAGCTG
>CAZNRF010000178.1:0-7209 GCA_964575075.1 uncultured Spirochaeta sp.
TGTACCCTTCGGGGTGTCCCACGTGTAGTCCCGCGGCGGAGGGGTAGGGAAACATATCGAGGACGTAACGCCGTTTCTCCGAGGGAATTGAGGGATCTTCCGTCGCCCGGAACGTCTTGTTCTCGTCCCAGTACCGCTGCCACTTGGGCTCAATCTCGCGGAATGGATATTTCTTCATGCCCGGCATGGTACCCAATGGTTCACAGCACCGTCAATCGCGCCTACAATAGAGGTAGACCTCGAAAAGGAGGTGGACCAATGATAAATCACATGCAATTCGTCGGCCGATGGTATCCAACCCACGCCCCGGCGATCGACACCCTCTTTCAATCCCAATCAGTAGATCGACCGCAGGCGGTTACCGGTGCGCTCCCCCTGCTGGGAATGCTGCCCCACGCCGCGTTGATGTACACCGCCCGCGGGCAAGGAGCGTTCTGGGAGCGCGCCGCCCACCATCGCGAGCGCCTGCGCGCGGAGGTGGACCTGGTGGTGGTGGTGGCGCCCTCGCACTACGTGCCCATTCCGCCGGATACCACCGTGGGGGCGGCGTTTTCAGCGCACGCCACGCCGTATGGAGAGCTGCCCGGGGCGGTGGCGGTCGCGGGGGCTACAGGACTGGGTGATCAAGAGGAGCCTCCCACGGTTGCCCGGGAGCACGCGGTGGAGCTGTTGCTTCCGGGCATCGCCCGCTACCTCGGGGCAGATATTCCCGTGGCGGCGGTGCTGGTGGGAGTCCTCACCTCCCCGGAGCGCGCGCGAGGCGTTGCTCGGCGTGTGCTGGATCGGATAGGAGACCGCCGCGTGCTGTGGCTGGTGAGCTCCGATGCCACCCACTACGGGCGATCGTTTCGGTGGCTGCCCCACGGCGCACGCTCCTGGGGCGAGCTACGAGCGCGCCTTCACGAGGAAGATACCACCATGGTGAGGCCCGCACTGGCCGGTGATCTCGAGGTGTACTGGGAGCACTTGGCGCAGGACAGCACGGTGTGTGGCCGCTACGCCCTGGGACTGGCTACCGCCGCGATGAACGAGCAGCAGGCGGCCGGAGCGGTAGTCCGGAAGGACTCGACGATTCTCGACTATTATTCCTCTGCGGGGGACGATGAGACGGCGCAGGAGTTCGTCTGTTACCTCACCGCGGAGATTACCGGAGGCATACCAAATACCGGAGGTATACAATGACGAACTGGAACCTCTCTCGTGCTGAGCGCTGCGCGTTACTCGGATACTCTCGCTCCCTGTTGGGGTGGCGGCTGGGGTCGCGGTACCGCCACGCGGAGGAGCCGCACCTCACGCTGGAAGACCCGATACTCGACGAAACCCCGGGGCTGTTTGTAACGCTGCGCAAGCATGGAGAGCTTCGGGGGTGTATCGGTACGATGCGCACCTCGGAACCGCTGCGGTCTACGTTGCGGCGGGTTACGCTGGAGGCGGCGTTGCAGGATCCGCGGTTCCCGCCGGTCACTGATGAAGAGCTGCAGCTCTGCGTCATAGAGCACTCGATCCTCACCGTTCCGCACGAGGTTGATGGGGCTCAGGACATCCGTCTCGGTACCGACGGAATTATTCTATCCGTTGCGGGGAAACGGGCCCTCTTTCTGCCGGAGGTACCGGTAGAGCACGGATGGGATCTCCCGGAGACGCTTGCCCGGCTGGCAGGGAAAGCGGGATTGTCCTCCGACGCGTGGCAGGACGACTCCGCGCGGTTCGAAGTATTCGAGACGGTGCATTACACCGAGGAGGAATGTGTTGACAACGACTGAACCAATGACTGATCGAGATGTGGCGTCGGCCCCTGGTCCGTCTGCTGAATTAACGGTGACCTGTGACTTCTGCGCTCACCGCTGCTCCATCGCCCCGGGGGAAACGGGCATCTGCGGGGTCCGAACCAACGACCATGGCCGGCTGCGGACCACGGTTTATGGTGATATCCAGTCAGCCGGAATTGATCCGATCGAGAAAAAGCCGCTGTACCATTTCCTTCCGGGGTCTCAGGTGTTTTCGGTGGCACTGGCGGGGTGTAACTTTCGCTGCGATTTTTGTCAGAACGCCTCCATCGCGTTTCCCGAACACTTTCCCCAGCCCCAGACGCACTGGTCTGCGGAAGAGGTGTATCGGCAGTGGAAGCGATCCGGGACTCCCTCTATCGCGTATACCTACAGTGAACCCACGGTGTGGCAGGACTTCATTCTGGATTCGGCTCCTCTCATTCGGGCCGAGGGCGGGCGCGTGGTCATGGTAACCAACGGGTTCTTCACCGAGGAGGCGATGGACCGCCTGATCCCGGTGGTGGATGCCTTCAATATCGACCTCAAAGGTGACGATCAGTTTTACCGGCGACTCTGTAAGGGGCGGAGTCAACCGGTGCTGGAGGCGATTCGCCGGATTGCCCCGGAACGTCACCTGGAAGTGACCACGATGCTCATGAGCTCTCGCCACAGTCGGGAGACGATCGATCTGTTGAGGACGGAACTCGTGGAAGCGGGTGTGCAGGTATGGCATCTGAGTCGGTTCTTTCCTGCTTTTAAAATGGCGGATGAACCGGCCACCACGGAGCAAGACCTTCGGGACGTTCTGGACCAACTTGCTGAACGGGACGGGCCGCCGTTTATCTTCGCCGGAAACAGCCGACAATCAGAGTATCACCGGACGAACTGCCCTGAATGTGGTACCGTCTGCATTGAGCATCGACCGCCGGTGCGGGACTACACCGACCACGGCGCATGCCCCCAGTGCGGTCACCGGGTATACGGAGTTTTTGACTAAGGAGACGTTGATGCGCAAGGCATTTCTTGTTTTATGGGCGGCAACGGCGATCACCGCCACCACCGCCACCGCATTCGCCGACAGTTCTTTCTCGGCGGGTATCGGCACCAATTTCTATCGGTATGACACCACCTATCTCACCGCCCTGTCCGCTACCTATCTGTATGAGCTGCAGGACGGGCTGGAACTCAACCTCGGTGGGGAGTTTGGTATTACCACCGACGAAAATGCCGACGGCGATACGGTGCCCAGCTTCTTGATCCCGGTAAATGTGGGGCTCAACTTTACCTTTCCCCAGGAGCGGGTGACATTTCTATTCGGCACCGGTCTGTCTCCGGTGTTCAATTTCAATCCTGATACGGAAACGGAGTTCCGCTTTCTCATGGGTCCCTACGTGAAGACGGCGTTGCGGGTGGATGTGCATCCGATCATGAGCTGGTTTGTAGAAGCGCAGCAGGATCTGCTTATTGGTGGGAGCGACTGGATCAATACCGGTACTCGCCTGTCCACGGGCATCAACTTTGCCTTTCCTCGGGGTAGCAAATAGCTTCCCTCTCATTCTGTGAGTATGCGGCACCGTGAGGAGTAGACAAAGAAAGACCCTCTCAGGAAAGGAGGTAAAACCTGAGAGGGTCTCAAAAACCAAAAGACCAAAGATGACAATGCCGGGACGATACGAGTGGTGCAAAAACTTACCCGACACCGAGAAAATACCACCTCCACGTATGAATTGCAATATGCAAACGATTAATCCCGTGATTTTTTCCGCCATTTCCGTCGAATTGCCTCAAAGCAGCGATCGTGAGATGATGCAGCCGTGATCGAAATATCCGTTGTTTTCGTGCTGCTGCTGATTTCAGGGGCGTTCTCAGGTACCGAGGTGGCGTTTACCTCCCTCACCGTGGACCAGGTTGAGCGGATGAAGATGGAACATGGCGCCCGAGGTCGGCATGTAGCGGACCTCTACGATCGGTTGGATGTGGTGCTGACCTCCATTACGATCGGCAATAATCTGGCTAACCTGGCGTCCTCCGCCCTGGTTTCCGCGTTTACCATTCGGATGTTCGGGGAGACGTGGCTGACCGCCTCGACGCTCGTTCTGACGGTATTGGTGCTAATCTTGGGTGAAGTGACCCCGAAGCAGATCGGGATTATGCACAACGAGCGCGTCACCCTGGGGTTGTCGCGGTTTCTGCATATCTTTTCTCTCGTCTTTTCGCCCTTTATCTGGCTCATTCGTACCATCAGCAACGCCCTTACGCGCCTCACCGGAAGCACCAAACGTCCGCGCGTGACGATTGAGGGGCTTCAGCATCTGGTGCGTTATGCCGGCCGGGAAGGCCTCTTCAACCAGTTGAATGCGTCGGTTCTGAAGAACGTGTTTCGGTCTCGTGACGTTCGGGTGGGAGCGATTATGACGCACCGCACCAAGGTATTCAGCCTGGAAAAACGAAGCACCGTCCAGGAGGTGTTTCCGGCGATCCTGGAGTCCGGGTTTTCGCGAATACCGGTGTACGATGAGGAACCGGAACGAATCGTCGGCATTCTGCTGGTCAAGGATGTAGCCAAAGCGGTGGCCGACGGGAACAGCGATATGCCGATCAGTAAGATCGTGGTACCGCCGGTGTTTGTCCCCGAGTCCAAAAGCTTTCACATTGTGCTTTCACGGCTTCGCCGGGAGCGTCTGAATATGGCGATCGTTCTTGATGAATACGGCGGGGTTGCCGGTATTGTTACCGTGGAGGACCTGGTGGAGGAGTTTGTTGGTGAACTCTACGATGAGGGTGAGATCGAGGAGACGCAACCGCTGTACACGGTAGGTCCCAATGAGTTTATCATCGCCGGGGATGCCCCGATCCATGTCGTCAATGACCACCTGGAGGTCGAGTTTCCCAGTGACGATGACGCTCAGACCATTGCGGGATACATCATTCGGAGCCTGGGCCGCATCCCCGAGAAGGACGAAGTCCTGGAAACCCCCTTCGGTTCACTCGTCATCGAGGCGGTTGGCCGCAGCTACATCGCATCAGTCCGGTTTCGCCGGATCCCACGGGATCAACTCTGACACGTGGCGCAGACACAAAAAAACCGCCCCGACGAAATCGGGGCGGCGCACTATCGGTAGAAACCGGTAGTCGGCGCGTTACTCCACCGAAAGAACGTCTTTCATCGCTTGCTTGATGCTGTCCTTCGGGAGTGCTCCTACCGCCATCTGCGGCTTGTCGTCTACGGGAATAAACAGCATAGAGGGAATGCTCTGGATGCCGAAGACTGAAGCCAACTCCTGCTCGGCGTCGGTGTCAATCTTGTAGATGTTCAGGCTGTCGCTGTACTCCTCAGAGAGTTCTTCCAGCACCGGGGCAACCATTTTGCACGGCCCGCACCAATCGGCGTAAAAGTCGATTATCGCCGGCTTGTCGCCCTCGTACTTCCACTCCGTATTCTCTTCATAGTTGAAAACTTTGCTCAGAAAGGTATCTTTTGTCAGATGTTCAGTCATTGTTACTCTCCAGTGATATCAAAAATGCTATATATAAAATAGCACAACGATTGCGGAATGGCAAGTCCTATGCCGGATTCTTCTCGAATACTCGCCGAACCGCCTGCCACACCGGGCATCGATCATGGATTGCGGAGAAAAACACCGCTCCCGCTGCGAGGTAGTACGGCCACTGCAGCGCCATTTCCTGCGCCATAAACACGAGGGCACCGGCGATCGCGATGCGGAAGAAGCGCGATCGCTGACTCAGACCGGAAATCGCCTCCCCCGCCGCGGCGGCCCGATAGAGCTCTTCCAGGTCGTTGCGGTTTTGCGCTCCCGCGCGACGCGCCCGTTCCGTCCCGTTCTCAAAGACCAGCATAGTTGGAATCGACATGACGTGAAGGTCGCGGGCCAACTCGGGATGTTCATCCGCGTTTACTCGGATCGTAGTCACCTGTCCCTCATATGACGAACTCACTTCTTCAAGAAGCGGTTCCATTTGGCGGCAGGGACCACACCAGGGTGCCCAGAACTCCACCACAACCGGGTTTCGTGAGTTTTGGATCGTTTCGGCAATCGACTCGGCATTCTTCATATGTATTTTCCTTAATATAAGAATAATTAATTATATAGATTGAGGCAACCGCTCCCGTCTATCCCTCAGCGGGGTCCACGACTCGGAATTTCCGATCGGTGAGGGTCTCCAGCAGTTCAATTCCGATCATCGATGCCTGAGAGATTATCTCTCCATCCGGGGTGGATCGGCGTTGGCGCTCAGCGACAAAGCCGGCCACCGTCTGCCACCCCTCCGCGTCCAGGTAGACCGGGCTGTAGGGGTACTCCTCGGTAGTGAGGTCTTCCGTCTCCTGTGATAGTAGCTCTGCCGGCGGGATCGGGATCACCGACGCTTCGATCCCGTCGCGGATATGTGATTCGAGACGGGAGAGATCGTACCCGTATCGGAGCGTGCTGGTGACGACAACATACCCCGGCTGGCCCGGTGTTGTGGCGAGTCCCAGACTCTGGGCCAGGTTTACCGCCTCGAAGTGATCCAGCTCCGCCGGTGTCAGCACGTCCGCGGCGGGCGCGTCGCTGCGACGCACGCGGTCCAGAAGGGCGTAGAAGTTTACCCCTTCCACAAAGTAATCGTGGGGAAACACCGTCTTATACACGACTGCCACCGTCTCCAGTTCTGCCGTATCGTGTGCGCCCAAAAACAGTGATTCCGATCCTGAGGAGACCGTTTCTCGGTAAATGAGTTCTGCCACCCCCTCTCGGGCAAGAAACACCACCGCCGCGGCTATCACTACGAGGAGGGTGAGCACGGTGGGAAACACCCGTTTCATCCCCGCACCTCTCTGGAAGCGGTCCGGAAGCGCACTTCCACCGTCTCATACCCCACGGTTCGCAGCAGGCTGCCGATGATGGTACGCGCCTGGCTTTCCGCGCGGGAAAGAATGCCCCGTTCGATCGCGTCTTCCCGGTTACGGTCCTTCGCTGTCTGCACCTCCGCGGAAACATCGAGCCAATTCAGCCGTCCGAACCGCTCCAGGACGAGGTACTGTCGGATCGATTCCTCGTCGGTGACCACCCGCACAATTTCCGGGGGTGGTAACGTCACAAAGATTCGCCGGCGGTCGTTCCGGTCCAGGTCGAGATCTACCCCCTGGGACAGATCGACTCCGGCGATCACCTCCATCTCGACCGAGAACAGCACTTCCTGCTGACCCGCGGGAATTCCCAGCACCCGAGTGCGGCGATCGAAAAACACCACGTCTCGGTACCGATAACCGGTGGTTATCAGCGTCTGTACCTGTTGAATCCTGGTCTGAGCCGCCTGCAGTCGGCGCTGATCCACGTATTGCCCGGTGCGCTGAAGACCCACAACAAGCGCCACCGTGGCGGTCAGCAGCACGAGCCACAAAACTACCCAAAACCACTGAGAGATCTTCATTCTATTC
>CAZNRF010000179.1:0-7173 GCA_964575075.1 uncultured Spirochaeta sp.
GGATAATAGCCCGCCGGAACAAGCCGGAAACCGCCGCGGCGCGGCGCACCGGGGCCCGGAAGGTGGCGGCCAGTGCGGCCCTTGCAGCGGCACCACACACGGCTCGCACCGCCGGTAACAGTGATACCCCCACAGGAGCGTAATCGATGGAATATGTCGTAATCATAATTGCCGCGGCCCTGGTCAATAATATCGTCCTCGCCCAGTTTCTCGGCATCTGTCCGTTTCTGGGCGTGAGCGGGAAACTGTCCACCGCCGTAGGCATGGGCGCCGCGGTGATCTTCGTGATGACCTTGGCCACGATCGCTACCCACCTGATTCAGAACCTGATTCTTGTCCCGTTGAGCCTGACCTTCTTGCAGACGGTGGCGTTTATCCTTGTCATCGCTTCACTCGTCCAGTTGGTCGAGATTGTGCTGAAGAAAGTAAGCCCCGCCCTGTACCAGGCGTTAGGCGTGTTTCTCCCGCTCATTACCACCAACTGCGCGATTCTCGGTGTGGCGCTTCTGGTAGTGGGCCGCGCCTACAACCTCGGCGAAGGCGTTGTTTTTGCCATCGGCAGCAGTTTGGGATTTATGTTGGAGTTGTCAATCTTCGCCGGAATCCGGGCAAAGATGGAGCTGGTGGAGATCCCGGATGGGCAGAAGGGCGCTGCCTTTTCGCTGTTGACCGCCGGGCTGTTGGCGCTGGCGTTCGGCGGATTTGCCGGGTTGGTCTCACCGGCGCGGACGGCGCGGATGAACTGTTCGTACAGCGGCGCGGTGGCGCACGCCACACTGCCGCTTTCCAGAGTCAATGGTGAGCCGTCGGCGGCGGTAATCCGAACGCCCGCCTCCTCGGCGATCAGACTCGCCGCGGCGTAGTCCCACGCCCCGAGCTCGTACTCAAAGTACGCGTCATACCGGCCTGCCGCGGTCCAGCAGATATCCAGTACCGCGCTGCCGCTGCGGCGCAACCCGTGAATCCTGGCCTGAAAGAGGGTGCGAATCGCATCCAGGGTCTGCTCCATCATCGTGCCGCGGTCGTAGTAGAACCCGGTACAGACCATTGCGTCTTCCAGGGCCGTGGTGTGCGCGGCGTGAATCGGCTGACCTTTGAGAAACGCTCCCTCCCCGCGAATCGCGGTGAACAACTCGTCCCGCTGGGGGTCGAGGCATGCTGCGGCGAGGACCGTCCCGCGATACGCGTAGCCCACGGCCACGCCGTAGTGCGGGATACCGTGGATGAAATTCGCCGTTCCGTCGATTGGATCGATGACCCACAGATGCTCCGCCACGTGGTGTTGGCCCGCGACATTTTCCTCACCCAAGAAGACGTGATCCGGATGCGCCTGGGCGAGAAACGTCGTAATTGCGGTCTCCGACTCGTGATCGGCGTGGGTGACGGGGTTCCAGTCTCCCTCGAGATCCTTCCGAGTGACGTGGTCGGGGGTGACGCGGCCAAAATGGCGTTGATCCACCTCCCCACCGATCCGGGCGGCGCGAATCGCATCGGCCAGGAGGAGGCGGAGCTCGACGGCGGACGGAGGTTGCGGCACGGGCTGGTGCTCGCTCAACTCTGCCCGACCAATGCCTTGATGTACTGCAGGCGCTCGAACGTCTCCGGACGGTCGCTGCGCTTCTGACTCATCTTTCCCCGAAACTGATCGACCGTCGCGAAGCTGTGGCGATCCATCCACTCCGTAACTGAGGATCGTAGCGGTTCCAGGTGCTCCACTCCGTTCTGGTAGAGGGCGGAGCAGACCTGCACCGCCTGCGCTCCGGCAAGGAGCGCCTTCACCGCATCTTCCCCGTGGTGAACGCCGCCGGAGGCTGCCAGTTCCGCCTGGGTTTTGCCGTAGATCATCGTGATCCATCGCAGCGGAAAGGTAAGGTCAGCGGGCGTACTGAACGGTGAGGCGCTGCGCAGCGTCATTCCGTCTATGTCGATATCGAGCGGATAGAACCGGTTGAACAGAACAACCGCGGCTGCGCCGGCCCAGCGAAGCCGATCGACCATGGCGGGAATCGATGAAAAGTAATAGCCGATTTTTACCGAAATCGGAATCGAGACCCGGCGGCGCACGGCCTCCACCGTTTTCACATAAAACTCGCTGATCCCGGCTTCGTCATCGCGGTAGTCATAGGGCATGAGGGAAATGTTGAGCTCCAATGCATCGGCGCCGGCTGCCTCGAGGGATGCCACGTGATCTTCCCACCAGTTGTGACTGACCGCGTTGATGCTCGCGATCACCGGGATCTTCACCGCTTCTTTTGCCCCGCGAATGAGGTCGGTATACCGCTTGAGCCCTGCGTCGGTTTGAATCTCGCGGATATAATCCGCGGCCTCGGTGTGTTCCGCGCCACCCGAGTCGGCATCGATCTCAGCCTGAATTTCTTCTTCAAAAAGTGACTTGAGAACGACCGCTCCCGCTCCGGCGGCCTGACACGCTTTTACCTTATCTACCGAGTCGGTTAGGCTGGAGCTGGAAACGATGAACGGGTTGTCCAGCTCGAGGCCCATGTACCGTACGCGCAAATCTGCCATGTGAATTCCTTCTGAGGTATGGATTTGCCCATGGTATTCGGGATATCCGGTGCTGTCAATTCTATGATCCGACCGCTGCCGGCGCGATACCCTTGGCGTAATGATTTATTGTTGTTATACTATATACAGATTTTACAAAACAGGCGAGACAGAAGCGCACACACAACAGGAGCCGTGAGATGAGTGAAAATATCGAGAATGTAATAATCGTGGGATCGGGCCCTGCCGCCCACACCGCCGCCGTGTACGCGGCCCGGGCGGACCTCGACCCGCTGATGTTTGAGGGATTTATGGCGGGTGGAGTTGCCGCAGGGGGACAACTCACCACAACCACCGATGTGGAAAACTATCCCGGTTTCCCCGATGGGATCATGGGACCGGAGCTGATGGATGAGATGCGCAAGCAGAGCAGCCGCTTCGGTACGCGGATCAAAACCGAAACGGTTGATGCCATCGATATGTCCCAGCGCCCGTTCGTGGTGAAGGTCGGCTCAAAAGAGTTTCGGTCCAAAGCGGTGATCATCGCCACCGGGGCGACCGCTCGCCGCCTCGGCCTTCCCGGAGAGGAGGACTACTGGCAGCGCGGCATGAGCGCCTGCGCGGTATGTGACGGGGCGTTGCCGATCTTTCGTGAGAAGCCGCTGGTCGTCATCGGGGGAGGGGATTCCGCCTGTGAAGAGGCGAGTTACCTGGCAAAGTTCGGCTCCAGCGTGACGATGCTGGTTCGGCGGGACGAGCTGCGGGCATCCAAAGCGATGCAGAAGCGCGTCTTCGATAACGAAAAGATCAATATCATGTGGAATACCAACGCCACCGAGGTGCAGGGCGACGGCAAGCTCATCAGCCATGTGAAGGTCCGCAACAACCAGACCGGTGAAGAGGGGGTGCTTGACGCCGGCGGCCTGTTCTACGCCATTGGGCACAAACCGAATACCGAGTTTCTGGCGGGACAGCTGGAAATGGACGATACGGGGTACGTGATTACCCATGGCAAGTCCACCGCCACCAACGTTCCGGGGGTATTTGCCGCCGGCGATGTGCAGGACAAGACGTATCGTCAGGCGGTGACCGCTGCGGGCACCGGGTATATGGCGGCGCTGGAGGCGGAGAAGTTTATCGTAGAAGAGGGCTGACCGCGCCTCGGGCCGCCGCGGGGTGGGCCCGCCGCGGGGCTGCGGCCTAGAGGTACCGCTTGGGTTCCTCTTCGGTGATCCCCGCCGTCAGTTCGATGTAGGGCTTGGCGGGGCTCATGTTGAGCTTGGGAAACAGGACTTCCTCGATCTGAAAGAAACCGACCGACTGGGACATTTCGATGTCAATGCGGATCGGCTTTTCTTCGCCCCGGGAGATGGTGATCCGTTCTATCGCGGAAGACGAATACTTGTGAATATCTCCGACGCGGGCTTCAGTGTTCAGGAGCATCGGAATGCGGGCGCGCCCCTTCTCCATATCACATCCGTCGGCGATGAGGATCAACCCGGCCTCCAGAGAATACACCCTAATCATCGCCATATGGCCGACGATCGCTTCGAGTATCAGGGAGCGAACGATGATCTGGCGGGTGATGTCGGCGGGATAGAACTCCGATAGGTACCGCTCAATGATTGGCCGTGCCAGCTGTGCTGAGTAATTCTCATGGTCTTGGCGGGTCATCGTCATGCCGACGTCGTGGAGCAGACCTGCCATGAAGATCGCGAGGACGCTGTCCTCAAAGGTTCCGATCCCCTCAGCCTCGAGACTCATGGGGATCCCCGCGTCCTGTAAGAGGTTGGCAAACTTCAAGGCGTTTTTGACCACTTTTCGCATATGCACGGGGCCATGATCGTTGTAGCCCAGGCGCTTAATGCTGACCACGTTGGCGTAATCCTGGAGCGCCTTGATCTCTTCATCATGCAGCATGCGGTCGGCGATTTCCGTGAGGCCCGCGGGAATAAGCTGCAGGAGTCTCCGGTCGAGACTCACCTCTTTTGGTGATTTTTCAAAACTCATAGTACGTATTTGATTGTACACTCCGATTCTGTGCCGATACAATGCATATGGCTATGAGCTCCTCCATCCCATCAGACCTTGTTCCTGTCCTTCGCTCCCGGAGTCTCGCGGTCGGTTCCGGAAAGGGCGGTGTGGGTAAGTCCACCACTGCGTTGAATGTGGCGCTCCTGCTGGCCCGGCAAGGGGTGCGAACGGCCCTGGTGGACCTGGATCCTCTGAGCAATGTGGCGGTTATCCTCGATATTCCGGAAGACCGACTGCAGGCGGTGTCTCACGATCCTGATGCCCGGCAGACGTTTCCGTCGTTTGTGCTGTCCTACAGCGATGGGCTGGATCTGGTCTTTCCCCACGCGGGTGGACGGGAAGACGGTAGTCGCCGGAAGTTGCGGTTGTTTCAGCGCTTTGCCTCACAGTTGGTGGAGCGTTATGATGCGGTCATTTTCGATCTTCCCGCCGGCATCAGTGCCGATGAAAACCTGGGGTTTCTGCCCTATGTGGGGGCGATGCTTCTGGTCACCAATGCGGAGCCCACCTCCCACGTGTCCGCTGGGGGGTATCTGCGCAGCGTGTTCGAGGTGCGGCCTCAGATGCCGGTACTGGTCTGGCACAACCGGTATCGCCCGGCGGGGGAGAGCGGCTTCGACCCCCGGGCGGTAGCGGCCAATTACAATCGCTATGTAGATGAAGAACTACAGATACGTCCGGAAGAAGCGCGGCGAATGCGGGACGTCGCCTTTGTTCCGCCGGACCCGGCACTCAATCTGCTCCAGACGGAGTTGGACCCCACCGTCACGATTTACTCCAAAATTTCGGAGACGTTCACCCTCGTTCTCGATCAGCTGATACGTACGATGGTCGGCAATGTTCCCGCAGCGGCCCGCAGCCGGGATATGATCGCCTACTATCTGATCCATAATCCCGATTACGCCGATCCGGATCAGTACGTAGCAGACCTCGACGCCTTTCTGGTGGGGGTGGCCCGGACCGGCGATGATGGACGCCTCCAAGACTTGTGGCGGAAACTGGAGCGCTCCGAGGGACACGCGATGCTTTCTCGCACGCAAGCGGAGACGGTTCGCGGCATTCTAGAACGACTGAACGGCGATGAGCTGGTGAGCGAGTTGGTTCGCGTGTTGCGGATCCTCGATGAGGCGTTAGAGGCCCTGGCGGGTAGTTCCCGGGGCTTTCTGCAGCAGAATAGCCTCGATCATCACCGGATCGTCCGTGGCGCGGTACCGAAAGTGCTGCGGTTGCTGGCCCTTGAGTTCGATCAGAACCGGGACGGACCGTCCCGACCGGCGCGTCTTCCGATATTTGCGCGACACGCCGCTGCCACGGCGCTCTTTCTGATCGCCGCTGACAAGGAGCTTGCCGATACCGAGACATATGAGCTGCTCCGCCGGTTGGTGCCGTCCCGCGTGGACGGTCGCGGTACCCGGCGTCGGGATCGCTACCAGCAGATTCTGCGGGTGCTCAGCCGTGATGACGAGTATCACCGCCTCTTCTTTCAGGTGGTGCGCACCGTGTTCCCGGGAATCACCAGGCGTATCTCCTCGTTGAACGAATCCTTTTCGCTGCGATCGCTCATGCTCCGGGACGGCACCGGGAAGGTGAACGCCTCGGCGTATGTCAAACTCACCACTCACCTCGTCCATGATGTAGTCAACGCCGGACTGGGTGTTTCGATTAGTGCCACCTACAACGCCGCCAGCCAGGCGATCCGGGCCGGAGTGGAAGAGATCGTTCGTGATCGGGGCTGGCGGTCGTGATCAGTCCCGAAAGGTGAGGCTGAGCTCGATATCCTCGCCGCGGCTGGTTTGTGTGTAGAAGCCGCCGACATGGCCGGCCAGGGCGGTCACGATATCCTCAGAGAGGGGATCGCCTATCAGGGGGTCGGCAGGGCGGCGGGGACGGTGGCATCGTACACTTACCGATGAATCCCGCGCCCCGTGAGAGGTAGCCTCCATGCTGATCTGTTCGGGCTCACCGGCACTTCCCGCGACGACCATTTCCGTGAGAATGATCGCTACCGGTACGGCGGTATCCACCGTAACGAAGATCTTCGCCGTGGTGTTCTTAATGCGAATCGGACAGCATTCGATGGGTATGTTGGCTCGGTCTCCAAACAGTTGTTCGATGAGCTGCCCTATTCCCACCCGAAAGTGCCGGTCCGTGCGCTTGACCGCGGAAAATGCCGCCCCCATCGCCATGATGCGGGTGTTGAGCTGCGTCAACGCCTCCGTCGTCGAGGTAGCGGAATCGTAGCGGGATTGCAGAAAGATGAGGCTGTTCACCAATTGAAGGTTGTTTCGGACCCGATGATCGAGTTCGTGATTTAGCTCCTGCTCGTATACGATGCCTTGAATCAGGTGATGCACCAGAAATCGAGTGGCGAACGTCAGAATCGCGGCCAGCGCGATATATGTACCCACGATCGCGTACCAGCCAAACAACTGGATCGTCCACGGCAACGCTGATGCATGGAGCAATACCGTCACCATGAGAATAACCCCAAGACAGATGCCAAAGACCACCACGGTACCACGAGTCCGGAGAAGGAGATTTCCAATCAGAATCGGCGCCAGCATCCACAGCATCGATGCTGCTTCCATACCGATGGATATCAGGAGTCCGGCGCCCACCGCCAACTGAAGCCCC
>CAZNRF010000180.1:0-7124 GCA_964575075.1 uncultured Spirochaeta sp.
CGGTACCGGCGGGGCGGTCCGTCTCGGCAGACGTGGTGTGGCCGGAGCCCGCCGTATCCGACCCTATCATCCTGACGGTGAGAAATGCGCCTCCCCCCAAGAGGAAGAGGACCACCGGTACTGCCAACCACCACCATCGGCGCGGCTGCGGTCGGTGTGAACGAGGCACCCGCACATCAACAGCCTGGGAAGCGATTCCGGCGCCGGCAACGCTCAAGTGAACGCCTCGGTCGCCGTCGTATTCCGCGGCCAGCGTCAACACCGGCGTATGCTCTGCTTCCGCGGGAAGTCCTCCAATGCGGAACGCGTGCAATTCACGTTCGGGGGTGAAGTCTCCTTCGGCGCCGCCTTTCCCTCTCATCAAAAACAGCTTCACCACCGCTACGCGCTGCCCCACCTCGATGGGAGAGAGTCGCCGGTGTGATCGGTGCGGGCCATCCAACGGAAAGAGATCAACATATGACACGCGGGGATATTGAACTTGAACAGCTAGACGTCGCTCCATGAATCTCTCTAAATTGTAGTACGGTCAGGAGGATTCTTCGAGCCCTGCTTTGATGTTATCCAGAATCCATCGTATCTTTAGGACGTATCCACGCAACTGTACCAGTAGGAGGTACGCATGAACATTGTTGAAATACTGAAAACGTCGTTTACCCGACTCAAGGAAAACCCCGTACTTTTGGTTCCCATTCTTGCGATCAGTATCGTTCTGGGACTCCTCTCGCTGCTTCTGGTCGGATCGATGGTGCCACAGATGGGTCCGTTTCAGGCAGACACCGCCGTAAGCGCTGAAGAAGCAATGGGATTTGCCGGAATGGCAGTGGGACGCTTTATCACCCTGATGGTCATCGGATCGATCGTGGGGCTCCTTGGTCACGGGATGACGGTGCTCATGGCGCATGACGCGCTCTCGGGTAATCCGGTGAATCTCAAGGACGCCTGGAACCGAACCACGGCTCGCGTGGTTGGGCTTGTTCTAACATCCCTTCTGGTGGGAATCATCGTCTCTCTCGGATTCGTACTGCTCGTTATTCCGGGCATCATCCTGGCATTTTTCCTGATGTTTACCTTTGTGGCGTTGATGCTCAACGAGACCGGTCCAATGCAGGCTGTGGGACGCAGTTTTCAGGTGGTGAAACAGAACTTTGCTTCCGTTTTCGTCTTCTTCCTGATCCTGATTGCCCTGGGACTATTGGTATCAATCGTGAATATGGTCATCGGCCTCATCCCGGTGCTTGGCTCCATTCTGGCAGTGATTATCGGATCGGTGTACGCTACCTTCGTCTCCGTATTCGTAGTAGCGGTGTTTCATCAGCTCACCGCCCACGATGGGGAGGCCCCGGATCCAGAAGTGTAGCCCCTCGCCGAGACCAAGACGACTATCCCTGATGGGATTTCCCGGGTTGCACCCGGGAAAATCCCCACCATGAGATCGCTCCCCCCACCACACTGACTGCCAGAATCGGCCAGAGTACCGCTCGATATGATCCGAACAGCTCGTTGAGCTGTCCTGAGTACAGTGTTCCCAATACGGCTCCCAGTCCATATGCCTGAAACACGATCCCGTAGTTCTGCGCGTACGACGCCGCACCGAAGAGCAACGCCGTTGCCGCCGGGGCTATTGCAAGCCATCCCCCCAGCAGCAGCCAGAATACGGAAAACGCCGCGGCGAAGCTCACCACGGAGTTCCCGGTGTCCAGAATGAGCGCGACAGACGCCGTTGCGGTAAGCGTAAACGCGAGTACCGCCGTCCGGCGGAGGCCAAGATGGTCGGTGAGAAACCCAAACAGCGGGCGCCCTACTCCATTGAAAATCGCAAGAAGTGACACCGCCAGCGCAGCCGCGCCACCGGAGAGCCCCACGATGCGCTGGGCCCATGGCGCGGTTATGGCGATCGCGCCGAGGCCGATAATCGATCCCAACAGGAGCACAACCCACAGCGCGTAGAACTCTCGAGTCCGCACCATACGGCGGGGCGAGACGCCGGCGCCGGGGGCACCCGCGCCACGGGATGCCACAGAATCGGACGAAGCGTCGCTTACCGCCGGCTCCGGCATGCGGAAGGTGAATGCCAAAGCGGGAATCAGGATCGCAAAGGCTAACCCAAGGATTCGAAACGCCGCGAGTACTCCCAGCTCTTCGATAATCAGTTCCGCGACGGGGGCGGTAACAAAAGGAGACATCCCGAATCCCCCCAGCACCACACCCATAGCCAGTCCCCGGTTGCGCGGGAACCAGGCGTGAGCCATAGTGAGGGGGATCACGTAGGTAATTCCTACTCCCATACCGCCGAGAAATCCCCAGAACAGTGAGACCAGCTTCATGGAGGAAGCCCACGAGCCGGCAATCCAGCCGCCGCCGAGGAACAGCCCGCCGATGAGCGCTGTTCGCCGGGGCCCAAGCCGTTTGAGAACCAGCCCACCAAGCGGCATGGTCAATGAGAAAACCGCGATCATGATCATATACGGAAGCCCACTCGCCACCGAACCGACAGCGAAATGGGCCTCCAGCGGAACCCGGAATACGCTCCAGCTGTACACCGTTCCGAGACACATATTCACGATCACCCCCAAAGCCAGGTAGCTCCGGGGGCGTGAGATTTTATCGGTCATGGACCGAGATTATCAGGACTATCGCTCCTGCTCAACCGGAGATACTCCCGTTTTAGCGATCCATAGCCTGAAAGAGGCTCACCATTTCCAAGGCAGCTTCCGCGGCTTCCCATCCTTTGTTGCCCGCTTTGGTACCGGCCCGTTCCACCGCTTGCTCGATCGTATCGGTGGTGAGAACACCGAACGTCACGGGGACTCCGGTTTCCATTCCGATCGCGGCCACGCCCTTACTCACTTCAGCGGCAACGTAGTCAAAGTGCGGCGTTCCCCCACGGATTACCGCACCCAGGCAGATCACCCCGTCATACGCGTCGGAAGCGGCCGCACGCTTGGCGGTCATGGGGATCTCCCACGAACCGGGGACCCTGATAATCGTGAGATCCTTCGATTCCGCTCCATGGCGTTGCAGGCAGTCCACCGCCCCCTCGACCAGGCGCTCGGTGATCAGGGAGTTGAAGCGACCTACAACCAGCGCAAATTTCTTGCCTTCACCGGTCAGATTTCCTTCGATCGTCGTAATCGTGTTCATCGTGAATACTCCTTTTCTCGCGGGGCGATATGCCCCATTCGTTCAAATTTGGTGGCCAGATAGCCTTCGTTATGCTCGCTCTGCCCCACGTGCAGTGGGATTCGTTCGGTTACGGCGATGCCCGCCCGCTCCAAGGCGTGAACCTTGTCAGGATTGTTCGTCATGAGACGCAGTGAACCGTATCCCTGGTGCCGGAGGATCGCCGCGGCGCTCCCGAACCGACGCATATCCCCGGCATGGCCCAGGGCAAGGTTCGCTTCCAAGGTATCCATTCCCTGATCCTGCAGCGCGTAGGCGCGGATCTTCTCAAAGAGGCCGATCCCGCGACCCTCCTGACGGAGATAAACCAGGGCCCCACCCTCCCGAGCGATGCGGGCCATTGCGGCTTCCAGTTGCGCCCCACAATCACACCGGGAGCTGTGCAGCGACTCCCCGGTAAGGCACTCGGAGTGCACCCGGACTACCGGCTCCGCTCCCTCCGAGAGGGGACTCTCGAGAATCGCGCCCTCCGGCGTGCCGGGATCACCCGTGTGAAACACGGTCATTCGGAATAATCCGTGAGCAGTGGGAAGATCGGCGGTATCGGAAGAGATAAGAGGGATGTCCCCAATGGCATCACGATACGCGATAACATCCTGCACGGTGATCAGCGGCATATCCCACTCCCGGGCGAGGCACTCCAGCTCCGCTCCCCGGGCGGGTGAGCCATCCTCCGAGAGAACCTCACAGATGAGCCCCGATGGTTCCAGGCCGGCCAACCGCGCCAGATCTACCGCCGCCTCGGTGTGGCCGGGCCGTTCAAAGACACCCCCCGGCCGGGCGACGATGGGGAACACGTGCCCCGGTCGGCGCAGGTCTTTCGCCGACGAGCCGGGGTCGGCCAGCACCGCGGCGGTGGCGGCACGATCCGCGGTAGAGATCCCGGTAGTCGTGCCCGCTACGGCATCTACACTGACGGTAAACGCCGTTCCCAGGCTCTCGCTGTTCACCGCCGATTGCGGCGGCAGTTCCAGCCGTTCCGCGGCAGCCGCCGTAATCGGCTGGCATACGAGTCCCCGCGCATTGGTTACCATAAAATTGATCATCTCCGAGGAGGCCAGGGACGCCGCCCCAACCAGATCGCCTTCGTTCTCTCGTCCTTCGTCATCACGAACGAGGATCAATTTGCCCTGGGCGACCCGCTCCACGGCGGCCTGCACCCTTTGTATCCGGTCTCTCCCGGTGTCCAGATTGGCGTTCATCGAATCGCTCCTTGTCTCTGTTTCATCTCTTAGTATCCAAGGCCCCGCAGGTACTCCTCGGTGAGGCCGGTACGGCCGGCAGCGGAAGGCCCCACTCCGGCGCGACCTTCCGGCGTACTCAACAGTCGCTCCACATACCGGGCAAGGACATCCACCTCCAGGTTGACCGGATCTCCCGCGACCCGGTCGGCGAGGACGGTGGTACGCCAGGTGGCGGGGATCACGTTCACCGTGATCGTGGTCGACGTACCGTGGTCCGTGAGCTCCGCGATCGTGAGGCTGGTTCCGTCGATTGCAATCGATCCTTCGCCGATGCAGTAGCGCGCCAGGTTGGCCGGTACTACCACCGAGAAGTAGACGTTCTTTCCGTCCTCCCGGACCGTGGCGACGGTGCCTACCCCGTCTACATGCCCTTGCACGATGTGGCCGCCCATACGCGTTTCCGGCGTCAGGGACCGCTCCAGATTGACGCGGCGTCCCGCCCGGTAACGCCCGAGGGTGGTCTTTTGCAGACTCACCGCCAGGGTTTCCACTTCAAATGCGCCGGAGGCGATGCGCGTCACCGTCTGGCAGGCGCCGTCGATCGAAATCGAGTCCCCCACCCGCGTATCTTCCAACACGGTTTCCGCGGCGATCTGGATCGTTTGGTACGATCCGCCCCCCCGCACGGCGCGCACCGTGCCGATCTCTTCAACAAGTCCCGTGAACATGAGCCACCTCCCGTACCGAAGAGTTCCCACCGACCTGTGCCTGGACTCGCGCCAACCACTGCGGATGGTATCCCTGTACCATCTGTTGCTCTCCGATCCGCTGCCAGGTGACCGAGTCCAGACGGAGCGCCTCGGCGATCTCCGTGGTCCCCAGGTCGCCGATCGCGGGCGTACCGCTTCCGACAATGATTGGTGCGATAAAGGCGGTGATTCGATCAAAGAGCCCCTGGGCCACGAACGCGGTTGCCAGGCGGGAGCCGCCTTCCACCAGGATCGAGCGAATCCCGAACCGATCTCTCAGGAGGCGGACCGCGGCGTCCAAATCGACTTTCAGACCGGTGGTTCCGAAAGAACCGCCGCCCCCGGGGGCGGCACCACCGGATGCGTCATCGCCCGATGCGTCATCGCCGGAGGTGATACCGACCACGGCCACACCGCGCCGCTCCAAGGCTCGAAGCTGCTCGCTCCCGCGACTAATCGTCTCAGCGCGGGTTACCACGATAAGTTCCTCCGATCGCGTCCTCACCAAGGTCGAGTCGAGGGGAATGCGCAGCTGAGAGTCAAAGACCACCGGCCGCGCCTGCCGGCCTTCCACCAACCGGGTGGTCAGGGACGGGTCGTCCGCCAAGACGGTGCCGATTCCCACCGCTACCGCATCCCGGTGGGACCGCAGCCGATGCGCCTCGGCTCGGGCCGCCTCGTCGGTGATCCATTTGGAATCCCCGGAAGCGGTGGCGATGCGCCCGTCGAGACTCATGGCGGTTTTTAGGTGAATCAGCGGCCGGTCGAGGGCCATAACGGTATTAAAGACATCGTTAAACTGCCAGAACTGGGCAGTGTCATCCGCAACACGGACCTCGATACCCGCCTCTTCCAGCTGCTCCACGCCCCGGCCCCGAACGTGGGGATTCGGGTCGAGCTGGCCGATAACCACGGTCTGCACACCAGCATCGATAATGTGACGGGTACAGGGCGGCTGGTGTTTGTCGGGCGCGGTGTATGAACACGGCTCAAGATTGCAGTACAGGGTACTACCTTCCGCGGCCGGTCCCGCCGAGCGGAGCGCTTCCGCTTCGGCATGGAGACCGCCGTAGCGGGCATGATAGCCGGTGGCGATCACCCGATCATTGCGGGTGATGACGGCGCCCACTAACGGATTGGGTGGCGCGCCGGAGCGTCCAGCCTCAGCAAGATCAAGGGTCTGCTGAAGATAAGACGGTGTGCATTCGCTACACATGAGATCCTCCTGGTTCGGGGCGATCTCATTGGGTCGTGATACAAAAAAACCCCGAGCCGAAGCTCGGGGCTGTGTATACGACGGGAGCAGATCTACCGCCCAAGCGCATCAGCACCAGAGCACGAAAGATGCCATCCTCCGTGCAACTGACCTCTTGGCCGTTGAGATCTGTATGGTTTTCTCCCATCCGGACTATACCGTCGGTACCGGAATTGCACCGGTTCAGCCGCTTACGCGACTCGTGGACTATGACCACCGGTCGGGAATTGCCACTCTGACTCGTGAGAGCCACGAAACGGCGCACCCTGCCCCGAAAACCGATAAAAGAATACCCAATTATGCGGCGACCGTCAAGTGCTTTTTTCCGGCGATGTGTCCCCGCTGCTCGTTACGGCACCCGCCGCACCGCGCCCTTGTCCGCGCTCTCCGCGAAGTAGGCATACGCCCGGAGCGCCGTGGATACCTCGCGCGTTCGCTCGAGGGGGGTGTACGCCGCATCTCCCCGGGATTCCTCAGCTCGGCGCCGCCGGTCCAGCTCATCGTCACTCACCGCCAGGGTAATCGACCGGTCGGGAATACTGATTTCGATCGTGTCGCCATCCTGGACCAACGCGATCACTCCCCCGGCGGCGGCCTCCGGAGAGACGTGGCCGATGGATAGACCACTGGTTCCGCCGGAGAAGCGGCCGTCGGTGAGGAGGGCGCACTGCTTGTCCAGCTTGCGGCTCTTGAGATAACTGGTGGGATAGAGCATCTCCTGCATACCGGGGCCGCCCTTGGGGCCCTCGTAGC
>CAZNRF010000181.1:0-7110 GCA_964575075.1 uncultured Spirochaeta sp.
GCTCCCTGTCGACAACGAAGAAGGAAGAGTCGTATGAAAAGAACACTGATCTGTCTTGTACTGATTACTGCGGTCTCGGCTGTCGTCGTGTCGGAAACACTCCAACACGAGGTTGCCGACGGGGAAACGCTCTACGCTATCGCTCGGACCTATGACATAACGGTCCGGGAGCTGACGGAGTTCAACGAAATCGAAGCTCCGGAGCTGCTCCTGCCGGGAACCGTACTCACCATTCCGGGGCAGTATCAGGTTCGAAAGGGAGATACGCTCTTCTCGATCGCCAGGCGCCATGATACTGATGTAGACGAGTTACGATCCCTGAACGAGTTACAAGACACGAGGATCGTCGCGGGGCAGCGGCTTCGGGTTCCCCTCGAATCCGGCCAAGTCCGCGTTGCCGACGAGTCTTCGGATACTGACGACAACTCTCGCCGTCAAGGGCTTCCGTCTGCCGACCCGGAGCGGAGTGAGCAAAGCGATTCAGACGGCGAGAGCCGGGTGGTTCGGTCAATTCCGGTGGCGGCGTCCGTTGTCCAGCCCCTCAGCTACGATGAAGGGGGAGCGTGGCCGGTTGCCGGTGATCGCCGGCGATTGGAAGGCAAGTTCCCCGGAGTTATGATAGAGGCTTCGCGTGGTACGCCGGTAGCCAGCATCAGCAGTGGCCGTGTGGTCTACTCAGGTCCACATTCGAGCTTTGGTAACGTCGTCTTCGTCCAGTCAGCGCAAGGGTACATCTACGTGTACGGTGGACAGGACGCGGTAAATGTGGCGGTGGGAGATGAGATCGAAGCGGGTAATGTGCTTGGTTCCGTAGGGGTTAGTCCTACCAGTGATGGCGCCGCGCTGTACTTCTCGGTGTGGCGCAATAATTCCTTTGTCGACCCGGAAGCAGCGCCTCGGGGGTAGCATTGTTCCCATTCCGTTTGGATTCTCGCGATGGGCGTGGTACCATATGAGTAAAAGTACCGAACCAGGGGGCGAACAATGGCGGCAACTTCCTCGCGGCAGCGCAACAACGGCAGAGCCCACCAGCTACATGGGTCCACGGTGATCGTGGATGAGCAGATCGGTGATTCCGATCCGTTATCTTTTTACCTCAAACAGATATCCAGCTACGCGCTCCTCTCGGTTGAGGAAGAACAGGCGATCGGCCAACGGATTCAAGAGTTACGAGGCGATCTGCAGGATCTCCGAAACCCTGGTTCCGATGATCTATCAGATCCCGCGGTGAATAGTGACATTGCCGCTCTCGAAGACGAGCTGCGACGTTTTAAGACGCGTATGATCAACGCAAACTTGCGCCTGGTGGTATCGATTGCCAAGAAGTATCAGCATCGAGGTCTCTCGCTCCTCGATCTGATAGATGAGGGCAATATTGGGCTGATCGAAGCGGTGGAACGCTTTGATTACACCCGGGGATGCCGCTTTTCGACGTATGGTACCTGGTGGATTCGGCAGGCTATCATCAAAAGCCTCGCCGACAAGGGACGGGTGATACGGATTCCCGTGCACATGTTAAACACGATTAAGAAGTGCTTTTACGTGGCCAAGCACCTCACGCAGGAGTTGGGCCGGGATCCGTATAGCGGCGAGGTTTCGGAGTATATGAACCTCACCTCCCGGAAGGTGGAAGAGATCCAACAGCTGTCTCAGGAAACCACATCACTGGACGTCCCGATTGACGAAGATAGTAGTACCCGCCTTTCGGATGTAATTGAAGACGAACAGCAGGCACAACCGTTTGATTTAGTCTTTCACTTGACGCTGCAGGACACCATCGACGAAGTTCTGGAGCAGCTCAGTGAGCGAGAGATGCGGATCATAAAGCTGCGGTTCGGTCTCGGTGGTGAAGGGCCGTATACCCTTGAAGAGACGGGGAAATTTCTCGGTATTACCCGGGAGCGTGTGCGACAGATCCAGGAGAAAGCGTTGGGTAAACTCAGAGAGAACATAGTGATGCAGGATTTTCATGAGCAATACTGAAGAAGACACACCTGTTCGCACCGGTGGCGGCGATGACGGCAAGAGTTCGCTCATCGACGGTGACCGGCGGTTCAAAGATGATATTGCCTTCGAGGCGCTGGGAACGATCGATGAGGCGCAGGTCTCGTTGGGAGTGTGCCGCAGTCTCCTGTCTTCGGGAGGACGGGACGAGAAAAAACTTGCGGAGGACCTTAGCTGGATCCAGCGGCGACTTCTGGTGGCCGGCGGTGTGATCGCGTCTCCTCTTGGGTCACCATTCCTCGAGACGATGGAAACGATCGACGACGACGACCTGGCGACGATGGAAACGATCTTCACACGCTGGCGCAAGAAAACACACATTGAGCCGCGGTTCTTTATCGCCGGTGATACCCGCCTTGGTGCGGAGTTCGACCGCGCTCGCACGGTGGTCCGCCGTTCGGAACGGGCGGTGGTCAGGGTGGTTCGAGAGCGTGGGGGACATCAGCACGCGTTGGTTTCCCGCTTTTTGAATATGCTAAGTGACTTTGGATTTGTGTTGGCGCGCTGGGCGGATGCTCGCGGAGAGTAGTACTCAAGAGGGACCCGTGAGGTGTACGCCGGATGCGAAGCGTATGTCCCACTGGAGCATGCGGTCCGCATCGAAGGCCATCTCGGCCTCCACATGATCGCCGGCAAGGACCGCCGGTAGCCACCACTTGTCGTCCTCCCACATCGTGTCATAGGGGATCTCCGCTATCGGTACCCAGAACGGCTCGGCTTCTTCGGTCTCTACCAGAGAACCTCGCCAGTGGGATGCGAGATATACGTGAACCTCCAGGTTGTACCCGTCGGTAAACGCGAATCGCAGCGTGCCGTAGTGAACCGGGTCCAGCGGCTCCAGCCCTACTTCCTCCCGGGTCTCGCGGATCGCCGCATCGAAGGGGCGTTCCCCCTGCTCGGTCTTGCCTCCCGGGCCGTTGATCTTGCCCGCTCCAAGGCCCCGCTTCTTGCGGATGAGGAGAACCATTTCCTCAGATTGCAGGAAACACAGCACGGCCCGGTCCTGTGGGTTGTATTCCGCCCAGAATCGCTTGTCGAACTTATCGTTGCGCGTCACTTCAGCCAAATGGTACCATAGCGACCAAGGTAGGGAGAATCATGCTTGGATTTTTAGCTGTAGCAGTTGTGGCGGCGCTTGGTTACGCCGCTATCAATTTCGTAGCCGTCCGTCGTCTCGATACCGGCACCGCCCTCATGGGGGAACTCGCCGGGGCGATCCAAGAGGGGGCAGACGCGTTCATAAAACATGAGTACAAGATCATCTTTACGATCGCCATATTTATCATGGCGGCGTTGATGATAATCGTCTCCTGGTACACCGGGGTGGCATTTCTTCTTGGGGCAACGATGAGCGCATCCGCCGGGTGGATCGGCATGAAAATTGCCACGCTGTCAAATGTCCGGGTTGCCAACCGTGCCCGGGAGACGTTTGACGTAGGAGCCACTCTCAAGGTCGCCTTTCAAGGCGGGAGCGTGATGGGTCTCAGCGTCGCGGGATTTTCGGTGTTGGGTCTCGGCCTCGTATATCTGGTATTCGGAATAATCATGGAGCAGGTACGTCCGGAGAATCTGGTAATCATAACCAACTGGATGGGCGTCAATTTCATACCGTTCACGATGACCGTTTCCGGATACGCCCTCGGGTGCTCGGTGATCGCGATGTTTGATCGCGTTGGCGGGGGCATTTATACCAAGGCGGCAGACATGGGTGCCGATCTGGTTGGCAAAACGGAAGCCAATATCCCCGAGGATGATCCGCGAAACCCCGCAACGATCGCCGACAACGTGGGTGACAACGTAGGCGATGTTGCCGGATTGGGAGCGGACCTCCTGGAAAGCTATGTCGGCGCGATCATTTCGGCAATCGTTCTGGCAGCATACATGTTCTACACCGTGAGTGATGCCGCCGTGTCAATCAGCCACGAACTGGTAGCGAAGATGGTCAGCTACCCGATGCTGTTTGCCTCAGTGGGGATTATCGCCTCGGTCCTGGGGATCAGTACCCTGATCATGAAGAAATCTGCCGATGATCCGCATCGCGAGCTCAACGTGGCAACCTGGACGAGCGCAATACTCACCTTGCTCGGAACCGGTGCGATTACGTGGTGGTTCTTCGAGGGGCTCGATGTCTCCGCCGCCGGTTTTGTGTTGGGCTGGGCATCGCCGTGGCTCGCAGCGATCCTCGGTATCATCAGCGGTATTACGATCGGCCAGCTGGCTGAATACTTCACCAGTTATGAGCACCATCCCACCCGGACGATTAGTGAGGCCAGCCGGCAAGGGTACGCCCTGAACATCACCCAGGGTCTGGCCGTGGGGATGAAATCGGTATTCTTTCCCATCCTCGTCCTGGCGTTGGCGGTTATCGGAGCGAGCGCGATCGCCGGGCTCTACGGCGTGGCAATGGCCGCCGTGGGAATGCTGAGTTTCGTGGCGGCCACGGTGTCGGTCGATACGTACGGCCCGATTGCGGACAACGCCGGGGGCATCGCGGAAATGGGTAAGCTGGACCCACGTGTACGGGAAATTACCGATAAACTAGATAGCGTTGGCAATACCACCGCCGCGATCGGGAAGGGCTTCGCTATCGGTTCCGCCGCATTGGCTGCACTCAGTCTTTTTGCCAGTTACCTCTACAGCCAAGCGGGACCGGCAAATACGGAGGGTGAGTTCTTATTGGTTCTGGACATGGTAAATACCCTTACTTTGGCGGGAGGACTGGTCGGGGCAGCGCTGCCGTTTCTCTTTTCCGGCATTCTCATTGAAGCGGTGGCCAATGCCGCGCGTAAGATGGTGGATGAGGTGCGTCGACAGTTTCGGGAAGATCCCAAGATCCTTACCGGTGAGTCGCGGCCGGATTACCGGCTTTGTATCGAAATCTCTTCTGCCGGAAGCCTTAAAGAGATGAAGACACCCGCCCTTATCGCGGTGCTTGCTCCGGTTGTGAGTGGGTTTCTCTTGGGAACGGAGTTCGTCGGGGGGCTGCTGATCGGTACGACCCTCTCGGCAATCATGATGGCGCTATTCACCGCCAACTCCGGTGGTGCCTGGGACAACGCCAAGAAGTATATCGAGGAAGGTCATCACGGAGGAAAGGGGTCTGACGCGCACGCCGCCGGTGTGGTGGGTGACACAGTGGGGGATCCCCTGAAAGATACGGTGGGGCCGTCGCTGGATATCCTCATCAAGATCATGGCGGTGGTTTCGCTGATCAGTGTCTCGATCTTTCAGCGCTACAATCTGTTGGATGTCCTCTTCTAGGGAGGTGCCCCGGGCGGAGGAGATCATTGCCGAGTTGTACGGCTCGATTTCTCAGGTCCGGGATACCGGAAAGGTAGTAACCGCCATTGTTCTTCCCGTTCCGACGTACCGCATCCTGCAGGAATATCGTGCAACGCTCGGGGAAATTCGGGAAGGACTGCCCGACTACCTGGGAAAATATGATCTCTTCGGCATTCCGACATATACTGACGGTGGCACGGACGTCATCATTAAAACCGGCACCCAGGTGCCGTCGGGTGGATAGGGGAAGTCATTGAAGCGGTTATTCGTTCTGAGTGTAATGGTTTTGGCAGCGGTCACCCTTGCCGCGCAGCAAGGGGATCAGCGGGCCGCTGAAGGCATCGACCGAATCGCGGTGGTACCGTTCGTCAATACCACGGATCTGGAACAGTGGGATAACCTCGCCCAGGAGATGACGCGCACCATCCGGCTCACGTTGACACTCGGCGAACGGTTTGATGTTGTAGACCCTGACTTTTCCGGGATAGACCCGTACGCGCCCGAGGGCCCCCTTCAGCTACGGCGCATCGCTGATGAGCGCCGTATTGAGGGAGCGGTGATCGGCCGCATCTCAGAACTGGAAAATGGTCGGGTAGAACTGGAAGCGTCCGTCTGGAGTAATGCCACCGGGCAAATCGTCGGGAGTGAGCGCCGGGAAGCGTTCGGCTCCTTCGATATCCTCGATGCCGCCGATGAGCTTGTATCTCTCGTTACTTCGGCGCTGCTGGGATACCGCGTTGATTTTGGAGCGATCGTACTGGAACCGTCCCGGAGCGATGTGGAGTACTCGGTCTCTCTCGATGGTTACACGGTGGGTGTGGGTGTTCGATCCATTCCGCAGGTGCTGGTGGGGCAGCGTCGAATCGATATCTCCGTGACGGTAGGTAATCGCAACCAGCTTGTGTACTCTGCGGAACGCCGTATTCGGCCGGGAGAAGCGATTGAGGTTTCCTTCGGACTGCCCCCAGTAACGCGGCAGGAGCAGCGGGAAGTTCTGGCGCGGCACGAGTTGGCGCGAAATCTCTTGGGACAGCCCGATAACTTTCGTCTGGCCTTTGAGGCGCTGAGTGAGAGTCGTAGTCTCCTGGCAGCGTCTCGGGGAAGTGAAACAACAGAAGTCCTGCGGGAACGACAGCGCACTCTGGAGCGGGCGTGGCAACTTGACGAGGAGTTCTTTCGCCTCACAATCCAATCGGTACAAGACGCCGATGGCAGCGATTCAGTCTTGCCGGGAACCTATCGTCTCATACGTTCGGCTGAGGCGGTTAATGAGATGGTCAGTACTCGGGTGCGTCGTAATGGAGCGGCCTATTACCACATCTTGCGCATGCTCTGGGCGGACGACTTAGGAGCGTCCCGGTGGGATGCGGCAGAGGCGCGACTTGAGATGATGGAATCGGTGGTAGCCGAGTTCGACCTATCATGGCTTCGAAGCGAAGTGTCCTCCGATCGTCGTGCGTTCATGAGCGCTCAGGAGGAAGCGGAACGGGTTCAGCTCCGTCGTCGCCGGCCGTGGCCGTATCTGGGGATTGCGGTGGGGCTTGGAGGCATGGGGTACGGTGGGTATCTCGTTGCGACAGATGCCGACGTGTTTCCGGACCAACGGGATACGATCCTTGGGCAAGAGTTTGCTCGATCGGATCTGCTGCAGTGGGGCAGTATCAGCGTTGGCGGGGCTATTACGGCGATTTCCACGGCAGTTCTGGTACGCAATCTCCGGGCCGGTGAAAACTACCTCCGGGAGTGGGCGCGCTCAGAGTACGGTTTCGAGATTGACCGCGCCGCTGAGATTCTTGCTACGGCGGAGAGCCCCCAGGACGGGAG
>CAZNRF010000182.1:0-7056 GCA_964575075.1 uncultured Spirochaeta sp.
GCGGGGTAACCGCGTCGTACCAGGAGAAACCCGTAGGCACCCGCCCAGGGACGGACCGAGACCGAGCCGGCCATCACCGCCACCGCCCATTCGTGGTGGCGGGCGATCAGATCCGTTGGATTGGTCGTGAGAAACCACGCATCCCCCAGCTGTGTTGTCCCGGATACCTGGAGGCGCCGACCGTATTCGTCCCAGGCGCCGTGTCCTACCGCCGCCGCTGCCATCTCACCGGTCGGGGGGCAGTAGATCACCCCGACCTGCGGAACGCCGCGAACCAGCAGCGCCACTAACGTCGTGTAGAGCGGGACGCCCCGGATAAATGACTTGGTTCCATCTATCGGATCCACGATCCACTCATACTCGGCAGATCCCAGTGTTCCCCCGTGCTCTTCTCCAACTACCGCGTGGTGTGGAAACCGTCGAAGAATCGCTTCGCGAACAACCGTTTCAACCTCACGGTCTGCCGCGGTAACCGGGGACTCATCTTCCTTGCGCTCTATCTCGAGGGAATCCCGTCGAAACCAGTCAAGACTCACTCTACCGCCGATCCGGGCAAACTCGCGGGCGGCGTCGAGGTACTCGGCGTTACTCATTCACGGCCTCGCATTTCGCGGTCCATATCGCGTTTCTGCTGTTTCTTTTTCAGGCTCTCCCGTTTGTCGTACAGGTGTTTTCCTTTACAGATCCCCATTTCCAGCTTGATCAGACCCTGCTTCAGGTAGAATTCCAGGGGGATCAGGGTAAAGCCTCGTTCTTCTACGCGCCGGCGCATTCGATCAATTTCTGCGCCGTGGGCCAACAGCTTGCGATCGCGAATGGGATCATGATTGAAGAGATTTCCGTGGGTGTATTCAGCGATGTGAAGGCCGATCAGCCACAACTCGCCGTTTCGGATGCGACCGTAGGCGTCGGAAAACGAGAATTTCCCACCACGCATCGACTTCACCTCGGTCCCCTCCAGCACGATGCCGACTTCGATCTTTTCCTCGACAATGTATTCATGAAACGCCCGACGGTTACGGGCCAGTGATTTTCTATCGGCCATTGGTTGCCACTTCGCTTTCTTCGCCTACGATCACGAGACGGGCGCCAAGAAACGGTGTCGTCCACTCCGGCGGTTGCGCCCCGAGGAGATTGTGCCCCGTTTCACCGGTGGCAAAACTGCCCCCTGCCACGATCCGTTGGTCACCCGTTGAGGGAGCTACGGCCCAATACTGATTGGCATGCCAGTCCGCCGTCCATTCCCAGAGATTTCCCGGAAGATCGTGGGCGGCGAGAGCTCCGGCAGTGCGGGATCCCACCGCCAACGGACTGCCTCCTCCGGAGATGACCTCGGCGTCTCCGAGTCCGTTGAGAAATGCCGCATACTCCCACTGCGCCGCCGAGGGCAACGCAAAGCGTGCATTCGGCACCCCGGGCACCCCATCTACCTCGGACGCGTTCATCCAGCGGACGAACGCCTCGATCGCATACCAACTGACATACCGCAGCGGCTCTGCTCCCTCATCATCGCGAAACAGTACCGTTTCCCAATCCTCCGGCCAGTCTGCCAGGTATTCGCCTTGAACGACTCCCTCCGCCTCAAGATCATCCTTATTTTCCGGCGCCCACCGAGGCGCGTCACGGAGAAAGCGGGCAAAATCCCGGCGTGTCAGCTCCCGGTCCTGTATCCAGAAGGGCCGCTCAAATTGCACCGGGAGACCGCGCTCCGTCTCCTCCCGCAAGGGATATCCCAAAATGTATGACCCCTCGGGGACGCGAACAAAGCGGAGTTCCTGCGCTTCAATCGTTCGGGACGATGGAATCGCGCGCTCATCCGGAGCCAGAGAACCGGCCAGCAATGCGGTGGAAAGCGCATCGAGCCGCGATTCCGCCCAGACGCTATCGGTCAACGGCGCCCGAAACACCTCTTCCGCCGGCGCCAACCCCCACACGAGGCGCGCAAATGCCGGAGAATCGTTATCAAGTTGTACAAAAAACTGCACCAAATCGCCCAATGAACCGGGGGTTACCACCGCTCCTGGGTTTGACGTCCGCACGAGCGCCGCCGAAAGATCCCGGACTTGCCAGGTTCCCGCATGAGCCACCAGATCGGTGCGAAAACGAGTGAGTTCATCGTGGCCTTCCGGCGGCCCGTTGTCGAGCGCCCCGAGGGCCGTCCACAGCCGACGAGCGGTGTCATGGCCAACCGGGGCATACTGAAACTGCTCGCTCGGCTCACCCATGAGCGACCACTCGGCGAACTCCTCGATTCCCGTCGTGACCGTCGCTGCCACATCGGCATCGCTCAGGACCGCGGTATATTCCCGACGCTTTGGAAACAGCAGCGATCCCACCAGCCGTCGGTCTATGGTCGCGGTGATTTCCTCGCGAGCTGTTCCTGCGGTTATCACGATCTCTCGATCTCCCTGTGGAAGAAAGAGGGTGGCCGGCGTTGTTCCCTGAAACGTCCCATCCACCACGATTTCAGCGCCCTCAGGAACGGATGTGATCGTTACCTCTTCCCCCGGTCGGCGCAGGCCCGGCATGACGAGTAACGCCAGCAGCACCGCAATGACGGTGGCGCCCCACAGCACCGGAACGTACACGTGGGGAGATACCCCGAGATGCGGTTTCAACGTAACGGAGAGCTCGGCGATTTCTTCTTCAGACTGGATCTGTTTCCACCGTGCGGCCATAAGGTGGGAAGTATAGGGACCGCTTTCCCGCCGTGTCAACGTGAGCTTGAATCTGCCAATGTTCCGGTGGTAGGTTATCGAGGATGCAGCACATAAGCGCGCGCCTCGTGCGCATAACCGAACAGATCCTCACGTGGCGGCTCCGAAGAAAAGCGCGCCACCACCTGAAGCAGACGCGCAAACACGTGGTTATCGATTGGATTGAGGCGTTTCTGCAGGCGGCGTTTCTGGTTCTTATTATCAATCAGTATCTGCTGCAAGCGTACCAGATACCCTCGGGTTCTATGATCGATACACTCCTGTTGGGGGATCGAATCTTCGTGAACAAGGTGATATACGGACCGGAGCTGCTTCCCGGGGTTGCAAAGCTACCCGGCTTTGCCGAACCGGAACGGAACGAGGTCATGATCTTCGAGAACCCCTCGTATTTGAGCCGTGGCACCGCGTTTACCATCTTGCAACGCACCCTCTACATGCTCACCCTCTCACTGGTGGATATTGATCGGGATGAATCGGGGCAACCCCGGGCGCAGCTACTCATCAAGCGCTCAATCGGGGCTGCGGGGGATCGGTTCAGAACCCGAGCCGGTGACTTGGAAATCCGGCCCGCGGGTGCGGCTGAATGGATGCGGGAGGACGCCTTCATCGATCGGATTCCTGCCGGCTATACGCCCCGGCGTCTGCTGGAACGTGACGATTATGATGTGATCCGGGCAGGAGCCAAGGCGCTGTCCCGGCGGGACCTGGAATTACCGGTATCCGATCAGGATTCAGCCGCCATCAGAGAGTTGCAGCGGTTGGGGTTCGGCGATCCCTTTGCCGTCGAGCGGTACCGGGAGGGCCATACCTACGCTGCCCGGGCGCAGGACGAACGCGTCCGGCGGCGGGTCCAGTTTGTTCGTACCGGATGGTATGTTCCTCACGGCAGGCTATTTCCGGTGGGCGCCAAGCGAGACAACTCGCGGGACGGTCGGTATTTCGGGCCCGTTCGTCAGCAGGATGTTCTGGGACGAGCGATGCTCATCTACTGGCCCTTCGATCGCGCCGGTGCGATCGAGTAGCGGACACCCGGTTATATGGCCGATCGATCCCGGCGCCGCAGAGCACGTCATACGATACGGGTATTGCTCCTCACCATCGTCGTGTTTGGAGTCTGGCGCCTCCTCGGCCCAGGGGTTGCTATCGTGAGAGATAGTTCTCTCGCCCCAATTCTCCGGGAAGGTGACATCATTTGGGTCCGGCCGGCTCGTGGTGACATGGAACTTGGCGCGGTGGTCCTCGTTTCTCCGGCATTTACCGAGCCTTCTACCTCTGATGATGCAGCCTCAGGCACATCCAGAGCTCGCCCGGATGCACTCGTTCCGCGAATCATTGCCGGCATGCCGGGAGATGAAATCACCTGGACGGACACCGTTGTCTCCGCGGTGCGCCCGACGCAAGAGCCATTTCGTCTATCCCCGGGCGAACTCCATCCTCTGGCCCGGCAGGCGGAGCGGTCGGTCGTGGTCGAGGACGAAACGGTGTTCATCGTGTCGCTGTCAGGAGGTATGATCGATTCGCGTCTGATGGGCCCCCGCCCGGAAGATGTCCTCCACTATCAGGTGAGACGAATCATCTGGCCCCGGGATCGTCGTGGGGTGATTCCCCCGGTGGCGTCCGATTCCCGTTTCTCCCCATGACCGCGATCGTCCTGTACATCCATGTTCCGTTCTGTCGATACCGATGTGACTATTGCGACTTCTTCACTCGCACCCACGTTGCCCCGGAACGGCAGTTTCAGATCATCAATCGTACCATTTCCCAGGCCCTTGAGGTCCTGCAGCGCTGGTATGCTCCAGGAACTCCCATCGCCAGTATCTATGTTGGTGGGGGTACCCCCTCTTCACTCCATGAACGGGCGCGGTATCGACTGATTCGCGGTATCGAGGAGTGTGTTGAATACGGCACGCTCCGACCGGACTCGGAGATCACGGTGGAAATAAACCCGGAAGATGCGGAGCGTACCCTTTTCGATGATCTTCGCCGCGCCGGGGTAAACCGCGTTTCACTAGGCGTGCAATCCCTGAATCACGCAACATTAACGCGAATCGGCCGCCATACTTCCTTACCCGCAACTCGTCGAGGTCTGGAATGGGTCTCCCAGGAGTGGGGCCGGCAATGGGGCCGGCGATGGAGTGTGGATGTAATCACGGCGATTCCTGGACAATCGGTTCAGGAGGCCGCCGATGACGTGGGCCGCGTGCTGGAATTTCAACCGAACCATGTCTCGCTGTACGAGCTGGGCATCGAAGCCGGTACTCGTCTGGACCTCATGCGGCGCAGGGGGATGCTGCCGGTGGCGCCGGATGAACATCGGCTTGCACAGCGAGCGGAGGCCGTCCGCCTCTTAGGTGCTCAGGGATTGCATCGGTACGAGGTGTCCAGTTTTGCGATCCACGGGCAGGAGAGTCGCCATAATCTCGCGTACTGGGGGATGCACCCCTGGGCCGCCGCCGGTCCCGGCGCGGTGGCCCTGCTCCCCCGAAACGGCCAAGCTACTCATTTTACCGGGACCCGTACGTTTCAGCAGTACATCGAGCAGGATGACTATGCGGTGACCCCGGAGCCGCTGAGCTCGCGCGAGCTCTGTGAAGAGTACCTTATGGGGGGCTTCCGCATGACCCAGGGCGTTTCCAGCACATCGCTGTATTCGGTGTTCGGAAAAACGTTGCCGGAGTTGATTCCGGCAACCCTGGAGGCGTGGCGACCCTACCTATCCGGTAACATGACCTCCTTCGTGGCACTCCGCGAAGAAGGGCAACTCCTGCTCAACCGGTTTCTCGTTGATGCCTTTGGCGAATTGGAACGTACCGCCGACCTGCCGGACCAACCGGCGTGGCCTGAAGTACTCCAGAACGGCGCAAGTATCGATACTATCGCAACTTGACAGCCCTCCGCCCAAGTGGTAGCGTCCCATCTACCGTATAGAATTCCCAATAGGAGAGAGAATGTCCGGTCACAGTAAATGGGCGACAATCAGACACAAGAAGGGCGCCCAGGACGCCAAACGCGGCAAACTGTTTTCGAAACTTATCAAAGAGATCACCGTCGCGGCTAAGATGGGTGGCGGAGACGAGGAAACCAATCCCCGCCTGCGCACCGCCGTCCTCAAAGCAAAAGCGGCCAATATGCCCAAAGATAACATCGAGCGGGCGATCAAAAAGGGTACCGGAGACCTCGGCGGAAGCGAGTACTTTGAGCTCAGCTATGAAGGCTACGGACCCAACGGGGTCGCAATCCTGGTAGATACCCTCACCGACAACAAGAACCGCACCGCCGCGGATGTGCGTAGCATATTCAACAAAAACGGCGGAAACCTCGGCGAAAGCGGCTGTGTTTCCTATCTGTTCACCCGGAAAGGGATTATTGCCTACGATGCAGAGACGTACTCCGAGGATGCTATTCTTGAAGTGGCTCTGGAAGCGGGGGCGGAGGATGTAGAGACCTCCGGCGACTCCATCGAAGTGAGTACCACCCCTGAAGAGTTTGAAAACGTGCTCAACGCGCTGACTGAAGCGGGATTCGAGCACACCATGGCGGAGGTTTCCCGGGTTCCGGAAGCTACCGTCAGTCTCGAACCGGAAGAAACACGGAAAGCGCTGCGCCTGGTAGAACTGCTTGACGACCACGACGATGTTCAAGAAGTGGCTACCAATCTCGATCTGCCCGACGATTTCGATCCGGACGGCTAATGCCGATTATTCTCGGCATCGACCCGGGCCTTGCCGCAACCGGCTACGGCGTTGTCCGAGCCGAGAGCGGCCGCTTCACCTGGCTGGAGCACGGAGTTATTCGAACGCGCGCCGAGGATCGCCCCGGAGTGCGGCTCACCGCGATTGCAACCGGATTGGAAGCGCTGATCCGGCGCGTGCACCCGCACATTGCCGGTGTGGAGAGCCTGTTCTTCACCAAGAACGTCAGCAGCGCGATTCCCGTGGCCCAGGCGCGAGGAGTGGTACTGCTCATCCTGGAGCAGCACGGGATTGTGGCTGAAGAGTACACACCGCAGATTATTAAGCAGGCAGTGGTGGGGGCAGGGCAGGCAGACAAGGAACAGGTGACGCAGATGGTTCGAATTATCCTGGGCCTGGCGGAAGCGCCCCGGCCGGACCACGCCTCGGACGCTCTGGCGGCGGCGATTACGCGATTCAATCTTTCGGAGGCGCCTCGTGTTTAATAGGTTGGCCGGCCGGATCACCGGACATGTCTTTCCGTTACTCTATTTGGCGACCGGCGGCATCGAGTGGGAACTTGAAGCGAGCGCCACCACCTTCCAGGCCGCGCCGGGCCTGAACTCATCCCTTCGGCAGCGCTTCCTTGTGCATCTTCACACCCGGGA
>CAZNRF010000183.1:0-7006 GCA_964575075.1 uncultured Spirochaeta sp.
ACCACCCCGGAGCCCAGGCCCTCCTGTTGAAACTCTCGTTCTTGCCCTTGCTGGTCGGGGCGTCCGAAGAAAAATGAGAACGGGTTGCCCGGAACGCGTTGGGTCACCGTATTGACGGTATTGATCTCCGCCACAACCGGCACCGTATCGGCGGCAACCGTGCGAAATCGCTCCTGAAACGTCTTCGATACATCATCACCGGAATTGCCCGAATCGGGTGAGTAGGACGCGGGGGTGGCCTCTACGGCCGGAGTTTGATTCATTTGAACCTCCGACGCCGGCGTTCGTGAGAAGTGAGCGCCGATGAAACCTCCCATCGCTGCCACTGCAAGTACGGCGATGCCGATTGCGCTGTAGCGGAGAAGTATAGAAGTTGTGCGTGTATGCATAGGTTCCTCCTCTTTAATCTGGGCTGGAAACTATGAACTGACGGTTGCAGAAATGTTTCAGGAAGATTTCATTTTTGTAATGAAGGAGCAGACAGCGCGCTGCGAAGATGCGCCATATCCTGGAGCTGGATGAGACCTGCGTCGATGAGATCCCGTACCAACGTTTCCGGCATGCGCCCCCCAAAGTACACCGGGACTTCCGGAGAAATGGTCTGCCGTACCCGAATGCACTCGCTGAAGATACCGGTATCGTACTGTTCTGAAACAAACGCAATGACCACGCCTACGGCACCACTCTCCGCCACAGCCGCTACGATGTCCTCTGCGGGGATCTCCGCACCCAAAAGAAGCGGCGTATGCCCGGCCGCATCGATGTGCGTTGCCGAGGCCACACACCCGAGATCTGAGGCGTAACCCACCGGGCTGGCCACCAGAATCGCATCCCGGGCCTCTCCAGACGAGGGAGCCAGGAGGGCCCCGGCCATGATGCGGAGATTGCTCTGGGCGAACGAGACGTGCACAATGCGAGCCTTCTTCTGGCTGTACAGCACCTTCACTTTCCGCATTACCGGAAAGATAAAGCGATCTGCAAAATCCAAACGACCCTCGCTGGTCAAGGATAGTTGTACGGCATCTTGCAGCCGGCCTGCATCCAGCGCGAGAATCGCGTCCACCGCCAGCGCAACGGACTCCCGCTCCGTCCCGCTTCGCAGGCTCTCATGGGGAGTACCACGCTCGAGCGAGGCGTATCCCGGGGTTGCCGGGCTGGACGGAGCCAGGTCTTCCAGCCGTTCTACGAGCTCATCAGCGGATAGATCCACCACGTCTCCCACGCGGTACCCGGCACGCAACAGCCGTGCGATGACGATCAGACGGTCAAGGAGCTCGCGAGAATACACCCGACGCCCGGCAGCGTCCCGCTGGGGACGAACGCCCTGATAGCGACGTTCCCACGCCCTCAGCACTTCTGGAGTCAACCCGGTTTTTTGCGATACCACGCTTATCGGGAACATGTACAAAGGGTAATCATATTTTTGGGCTCTGTCTATGTTTTTTGTTTGACATGTTCAGGACACACCTATTACATTAGTGGAACAATCACGTTTAGGAGGAGTTTTCATGGATCTATCGCAGTTTACCGTCTCGATCGAAGCGTTCGAGGTGGTGGGCCACATTCTCACGGTCGGATACGCCGCCATGGCAGCATCCCTGCTGTACTTCGTACTGACCAAAAATGACAACATGCCCAAGTATCGCATGTCGTCAGTCTTGTCGGTGGTCGTTATGACGTCGGCTCTGCTGTTGCTGTACACCCAAAAGCAGAGTTGGACATCAGCGTACATGTTTGACGCCACAGCCGGCGCCTATGTCCTCAGAGAAGGCGCTGAACTGTTTACTAACGGCTATCGCTATCTGAACTGGATGATCGACGTACCGATGCTGTTGATCCAGATCCTGTTCGTAGCAGGAATCGCCGGGGTTGCGTTCCGCAAGTATCTGGTTCAGTTCAGTTTCTCCGGTGTACTGATGGTCGTGACCGGATATGTGGGTCAGTTCTATGAGCCCGGCCGCGCAGCGGAGAATATAACGGCATGGCTGGTATGGGGCTTCATTTCAACGGTCTTCTTTGTGTGGGTTCTGGTGCTGATCACCCGAGTTATCCGCGAGGGAAAAGCCAACATGAAGGGAAGCAAGGCTCAGGGCATCTTTGGCGCAATCCTGCCTCTGTTCTACTTCTCATGGTTCCTGTATCCCGGCGCATACCTGATGCCGGCACTGATGTCCATGGGTATTGCAGACTACGAGTTCTCAATCGTGGCGCAGCAGCTTACCTACACCACTGCAGACGTGCTTTCGAAGGTGATTTACGGAGCAATGCTCAACATCTCCTCAACGATTCTCAGTAACGAGCAGGGGTTTGTCGCCGAGTAACGAGTAACGAGTAACGAGCACTTGCTCGGCACTCGGCCGGCATTCACCGGGGATAGTATCGTCGCGCGTCGCACGACGTGCGTCATGCGACGCACGTCGTGTACCGCGGCGGTACGATTTCCCGGATAGTCGGATTGGATCTTCGGGGACGGTTCCTTACCAGAATCGTCCCCGACTTGTATCCTCTCCGCGGGATCGATCTGATACCCGGAGAAGATCGATCAGTGAAAACAGCACGACACCCAACGGCAACATAATCAGCACCAACACTCCCAATAGCACTTCTACTCGATACCAGGGAAGGTGGCGGATAAGAATCGCCTCCTCCGGGTGTTGCGGATCGTAGTACACCGGCACGCGCGCCCGGGCGTCTATATCAAACTGATCAAGGTATGCTGCCGCCCGCTGTCGATTGCGGTAGATCCAGTCGAATACACCAAGTTGTTCAGAGGTGTACATCTCACCGTCTACTTCGTAGCTGTAGGAAACCTGCGGCTGAAACTGCTCTCCCGGCGAGCGACTGTCGTCCGGATCTGATGACGGAGCGATCACCACGCGATCAACCGTTCCCAACGTGGAGGGCCACTGCAGGGTCTGAAGGTGCTGAGAGAGCAACAGCCCCGCAGCCAGTAGGAAAAACCCTGCAGTGAGAGATCGCAGCGCAAATCGGATCGCCGCGGCACGAGCGATACGAGTCAAACGACCCCCTGGTCCAACATCGCGTCGGCAACCTTGATGAATCCGGCAATGTTTGCACCGGCCAGGAAGTTCCCCGGCTCGTGGTACCGTTCTGCGGCATCCGCCACGGAGCGGTAAATCGACTTCATGATCACCCGCAGCCGGTCATCGACTTCCTCAAAGCCCCAGGCCAGTCGCATCGCGTTTTGACTCATTTCCAGTCCGCTGGTGGCCACGCCACCGGCGTTGGCCGCCTTCGCCGGACCGAAGAGTACCTTTCCGGCCAGGAGTACATCGATCGCCCCGGGAGTTGTGGGCATGTTGGCCCCCTCGGAGACAACTTTGCAGCCGTTTGCCACGAGCGTTTTCGCGGACCCTTCATCGATCTCGTTTTGGGTAGCCGAGGGAAACGCCGCCTGGGCGGGAACGTTCCACGGGTGGGCATCGGGGGTGAATTCCACACCAAACTCATCGGCATACTCTTTGATCCTGCCGCGCTTCACATTCTTGAGCTCCATCACCCACTGCAGCTTCTCTTCAGTTATTCCCTGAGAATCGTAGATAAACCCGGAAGAATCGGAGAGGGTTACCGGTCTGGCCCCGAGCTCCAGCAGCTTGCGTACGGTGTACTGCGCGACATTCCCGCTCCCGGATACGAGGCACGTCTTGCCCTCGATCGATTCACCGGTGGCTTGGAGCATCTCCTCAGCAAAGTAGACCGCCCCATACCCGGTGGCTTCGGGACGTACCAGTGATCCGCCCCAGTTGAGGCCTTTACCGGTCAAGGTGCCGGTGAATTGGTTGCGGAGTCGCTTGAACTGTCCGAAGAGGTATCCGATCTCGCGACCACCCACGCCGATGTCACCGGCGGGTACGTCCGTCTCCGCGCCGATGTGGCGGGAAAGCTCGGTCATCAGGGATTGGCAGAACCGCATCACCTCACCGTCGGACTTTCCTTTGGGATCGAAGTCGCTGCCGCCTTTGCCGCCACCCATCTGAAGGCCGGTCAAGCTGTTCTTAAACACCTGCTCAAAGGCCAGAAACTTCATGATGCTCATATTCACCGACGGGTGAAAGCGCAAGCCGCCCTTGTATGGTCCCAAAGCGCTTGAAAACTGTACGCGGTAGCCACGGTTAATCTGAATCGTACCGTCGTCGGCCACCCAGGGTACGCGGAACGTGATCGTGCGCTCCGGCTCAACCAGACGCTCAAGAATGGCCGCCTCCCGGTACTCCGGGTGCTGCTCGAGCACCGGTCCCAAGGTACCGAGAACCTCGTCTACTGCCTGGAGAAACTCCGGCTGGTGCGCATTACGGGATCGAAGATCAGCAAAGACGGAATGGGTATATGACATGAATTGCTCCTGTGGCGCGCATCTTAACCGCTACGGGTCAGTTTCGAAAGTCCCGCATGTATGCAATAAGCTTTTCCACGCCGTCTTCCGGCATGGCGTTGTAGATGGAGGCGCGGATTCCCCCGACGCTGCGGTGGCCCTTGAGACCGATCATGCCCGCCTCCGCGGCGCCGGCGATGAACCGTTTTTCCGATTCCTCGTCGGGCAGACGGAATACCACGTTCATGTCCGAGCGGTATGAGGGATCCACCGGACATCGGTAGTACCCGGATGAGCCCTCAATCGCCTCGTAGAGCGCGGCCGCCTTGCGGCGGTTACGATCAGCCACGGCCCCGAGTCCGCCCTGGGCCACGATCCACTCCAATACGAGGGAGAGCGCCCAGATCGAAAACACCGGGGGCGTGTTGTAGAGGGAATCCTTCTCGGCATGCGTCCGGTAGGCGAGATACGCCGGCACCTGGGTGGGAGTGCGGTCCAGCAGGTCATTGCGGATAATCACCACCGTCACTCCGGCAGGACCCAGGTTCTTCTGGGCTCCGGCATAGATCAGTCCGAAGTCCTCGATGGGTAGCGGGCGGCTCATGATGTCGCTGGACATGTCCGCCACCAGGGGAGCCTCCACCTTGGGGAAGTCTTTCCACTGCAGGCCCTCTATCGTTTCGTTGGAGGTGATGTGGAAGTACGCGGCACCAGGAGTGGACCGGAGCGCGGAAGCGGTGGGAAGCGACGTAAACGAGGCATCACTTCCGTCGAATACCGTGTTCACCGGAGCGAATTTCTTCGCATCCGAGAGTGCCTTCTTGGCCCAGCTCCCGGAGAGGGTCATGTCGATCGGAGCCGCGTTGCCGGAGGATGCCTCCCCGGACACGCCTGCCCCGGCCCCGGCCAGGTTCATCGGCACCATGCCAAACTGCATCGTGGCTCCGCCTCCGAGCAACAGGATGGAGTAGTTCTCCGGTACCTGCAGAAGCTGACGAATCAACGCCAGCGCCCGCCCATGAACAGCGTCATATTCCTTGCTGCGGTGACTGGTTTCCACCAGTGAGAGCCCTGCTCCCTGATAATCGATGAAATCTTTCTGGATCTGCTCCAGAACCGGGAGCGGCAACGTGGCCGGTCCGGCATAGAAGTTGTATACCCGTGCCATGGTTCGAGCGTAGCAAAAACCCGAGAGTTCATCTACCAAATTCCCGTTTGATGTGATTCAGTTCACATTACAGCGGTCCGCTCCGGCCCTTGTCCTCCGTCCCGATCCTCCGCATAGTGGGAGCCGTGTCACGAACGATATCACGCGTGCTCATGAGCCTCGCGCTCCTGGCGATCGGCGTTCAGCTATACCGGACGTTCCTGAACCTGGCCTCCTTTCGCACCTTTGCGCTGACGGTGGTCAGTCTCTGTCTGGAGGCGCTGCCGTTTTTGCTATTGGGCTCTCTCGCGGCGGCGCTGGTGCGCTCCTACCTGCCGGCGGGCGTGATGGCGCGGATGGCCCGCCGCCTGGGACCGGCGGGGATCCCCCTGGCGGCCGTGAGCGGGCTGGTGGCGCCGGTGTGCGAATGTGCCATCGTTCCCACCGTGCGGGGGCTTCGAGCAAAAGGTCTCCCCTTGCCGTACGCCATTACCATTCTCGTCAGCGTTCCCATCATTAACCCGGTGGTCATCGCCTCCACCATCGCCGCGTTTCCCGGGCGGCCGGACCTGGTGGCCGCCCGTTTCCTGGGGGGCGCCGCGGTGGCGGTAATTACGGGCTTTGTGTTCTTTGCAATCTACGGCAATCGCGAAGATGTACCGCGCCCCGGGCACGACGGCAGTCATCGCCACGACCACAGCCACGATCATCACCACCCGTTTGACACGATAGAGGTCCGCGGCGCGCATCCGGTGCGGGACGTGGTAAACGCCACGGTGCACGAGTTTCTGGAAGTGACCCGGTACTTTGTGGTGGGGGCGATCCTCTCTTCGCTGCTGCAGGTGACCGTGCCCCCGGAGGCGTTTACCCGGCTCAGCTCGTCTCTGGTGGTGGCGTCCTTGGCAATGATCGCTCTGGCGTTCATATTGTCCGTATGCAGCGAGGCCGACGCCTTTCTGGGTAAGGCGTTCCTGCCGCTCATGCCGGCGCCGGCGGTGATCGCGTTTCTGGTATTTGGACCGATGATGGACCTGAAGAACGCCACGATGCTGCGCGGCGTCATTACCGGAACGCAATTGCTGGGTCTCACGACACTGCTCACCGGTCTGGTGGTCGCGATGGCAGCGGTGCTGCAGGGAGTTTGGATGTGAAAGATACCTACCTACGGCTTATCACCGCGGGCCTTGCGGTGGGAATATTTGGATTACTGGTGGTGACCGCGATCGACGGCAGTATCAGGATGATACTGAATCCGCGCATTCTCCCGCGCACCCTGATCGGAGCGGGGGTGTTTGCACTCGCCACGGTGATCTGGGCGATCGATGGACTGCGGCGCCCCGACTCCGGTAGCGGGCTCTCCCTTGCCGCGGCCTGGCCGCTCCTGGTGCCGGTTATTCTGTTGCCGGCGGCCGTACAGAGCACAAGCGGCGACTACAGCCGGATTCGTCTCTTCACCGCCGGGGGATCCGGGGGCGGCACCGCCGAGGCGGTCTACTCCGATACCAGTCAGACGGCGCCGGTATCCC
>CAZNRF010000184.1:0-6990 GCA_964575075.1 uncultured Spirochaeta sp.
CGCTACCAGGGCGGGCGCAAGGCTTCAGTCAGACCTCGGAAACCACGCGCTACCTGGAGACGGTCAGTGCCGCTTGGTTCACGGGACTTCGGGTGAGGGGAGTGCACGAGGTTGCGGAACTGCCGGGTACTGCGCGGGTGGGGCTCACCACCTTTGCCATGGACCAGCTCCCCGGCCTGGTTATGAACATCACGGTACGCCGCTTGTCCGATTCGCTGCCGGACGGAATCATACGGCAGGGACTCCTGGAGATACCGCTGTACGATGATCTCTCCGTGGAGCGGACCGGGGCGATTCTCGAGAGTTCCGGTACTATCCGAGACGTTGCCATCCTGCCGCAACTGGTCGAACGATCGCCGAACCGCATCGATCCGGTGGAGTGGAGTGTCCGCGGCGTGGGACTGCGGGTGGATCTATCGGAGGCGTCGCTCTGGATTGTGGCGGCCCATCCCGGCGCGGTACTACCCGTGCCGTTTTCACTGGGAGCGCGCCCGATTCCCGGTGGCTTTCGGGTCAGCTGGTATCCGACAGGCTTCGAGCGATACGCTACCAAGATCCCCGCTACGTCTGTGGCGCAGTCCAAATGCCGGGAGTGGTCGGTGAGCTATCGGATACTCGCCACCACCGGCGACGCCGGGTCGATCGTGTCTCCCCGGGTGGAACCGGATCTATGGGACGAGATTGACGGATTCACCTGTCACGACACATCGCCCTGACGCAGGGTGCCGACCACATAGCGCCTCGGTTCCCCGGCAGGGTTGTCCGCGATGAGCACCGCCCCATCCTCGTCGATACCTTTCAGGAAGCCGGTGACATCCGGCGCTGACTCCTGCTGCAGCCGCACCGCGCAGCCGGTCCAGAGCAGCCGATCCTGGACGGCCGCTACCCACGCGTCGTCATGCAGCGCCTCCGCGAGATTCTGGTCAAGAACCGCCAAGACCGAGTGAACTCCGGCCGTTTGGATCAGGGAGTTGCTCAAATCACCAGGAGGAGCAGATGCGGAGCCAGTGCCGATGCCGGGAGGAATCTCCGGAGCGCTGATATTGAGTCCGATACCTATGTAGAACCACCGCGGATCAGCTTCCACGAGGATGCCACAAACCTTACGCTGAGCCAGGAAGATATCGTTGGGCCATTTCATCCCCACCTCGGGCACACCAAAGGCTTCCAGCGTGCGGGTTACCCCGAGGCCGGCCCGAAGTGCTATGGATGCGGGATTATGATCTCCAGGATCCCATACCCCGTCCCGCCGTATAGCCAGGGTGGTAAGAATCGCCGACCCCGGGGCATCCCACCAGGGTGCGCCCCGCCGGCCCCGTCCCTGTAGCTGCCGCCCCGCCCGGACCCGCACGGCATCAATCGCCCCGGCAGCGCGGTCCGGATCAGCGGTGAGACGTCGCGCCCAGTCCATGGTGGAACTCGTGGCGGGAAGAAACCACTCATCCCAAAGCGCCTGGGAGGACCTCACGGGGTACCCAGCCACATCAGTTACGTCTCCTCGGCGAGGGATTCCCACACCACCTGCCCGCTGGCTTTGTCCAGCCGGAAGCGCACGTTGGTGAGGGTCTGCTCAACCACGTACGTGCTGCGGCAAATCTGCACGCGAACGCCCGGGTATACCGGTCCGTCAACCGCGACCTGGGCATCTTCATTGGCATCGAGCGCCTCCGCAACCTCTCCCATTTCGATCGCAAGCCGGTTCCGACGGTCTTCCAGCTGGTGCAGAATATCGAGCTGCCGATCACTGGGATCCTCCCCGGCGGCCGCTTCCAGTCGCTGAAGCCGGAGCGTCACGCTCTGGTGCTTCTCCGTGATCAGGCGAAGTTTGCGTTCGGCGATGAAATCGATACCGGTGCGCACAAGTGTTGGTACCGACGCCTGGTTGCCCAGAGCGTGTGCACGGACTCCGTTTACCGTTGTAACGACGCCGCCGACGATCCGGCCCGTTTTTCCGGTAGCCAGACGATCCTGGCACCCGATATGGCTCTGGTACACGTACGAGTTGAGAAACACCGAGGACTTGCTCTCTACAAAGCAGGTACTGGCAAAGCGGGCCTGCACTTTGCCGCCGGATCGAAGCAGCGCTTTTCCGCGACCGATGATTCCGCCGGCCGAGGAGAAGTCTCCGCGACAATACACTTCGGAGACATCCACGGTTACGGTGGATGAAATCGAGCGTCCCGCCCAGATGTGAAATCCATCTTTCACCTCACCCCGCAGCACCACATCACCGGGAAACTCGATACTTCCCGTCTCGAAGCCCACCGCTCCGGTGATTTCCAGATGATCCTCAACGTGAAACGCGTTATCCCGGAGTTGCAGCTGGCCGCCGATCTCGGCAATAACCTCATCGTCCACGACGCGGGTGTTATTACCCGGCTGTAGTTGCGTGACGCTCTCGGTGCCAAACGGGATCTCATCGCCGGTGACCGACATTCCGGGGATGCCCTCTTTTTCGGGGATGAGCCGCGCCAGGACCTCCCCCTGGTGTACAACGGGGAGCAACGTAACGTTCTTGTACTCGGCGCGCTCATCGTTGCTCCAGGAAGGCCGACTCTTGTCTACCGGGGCGATCAGCTCGTAGTACGAGGGACGCGCGGATTGCGGAGGGGTTCCCCGGGCAACGATTACCTCCTCACGAAGGCGGCGGTCGGTATTGACCGAGAACACCGCCTCACCGATCGCCTCCTGGTCTACCCCGTGGACGATGTTGCGCGATTCCAAGAGTGTGTACACTGTATCCGGCTCCAGGAGCCGGCCGGATCCCATTGGAGGCAGAAAGGTGGCGGTTACCGCCATCCCGTCTTCACCGATGAAGATCTCCACAAACCCGTCACGATCCATGGTGTTTTCCCTATGCCTGAGTGTAACCGTGATTCGAAATCACCACAAACCACCGTATTCCGTATTGAGTGTTGAAACTCTTGGTGCGATGACGTAACTTTATGCCGCAACCAGGCATAATTATTCATCTAAACGAGGATACGCAGTGCGAGAACGACAAAAGCGCTTGAAAGCGATCAAGCGCATTATCCGTGAAGAACGGATCGACAATCAAGAGGTCCTGTTGCGGAGCCTTGAGCGAGAAGGCTTTCACGTAACGCAGGCAACACTCTCTCGAGATCTGAAACTCCTGAAAGTAGGCAAGCAAGCGGTGGGTAATGACGGATACTTCTACAGCCTTCCGAGCGAAGAGATTCGGCGCGAGCAGGAACGCAATTTCGCCCTGGATTTCTCACGGGGATACGTATCATTGGATTTTACCGGTGCCCTCGCGGTAATCCGCACGCTCAACGGTCACGCCGATAGCGTGGCGATCGCGATCGATAATCTGAATATCGAGGCGGTCATGGGAACGGTTGCCGGTGATGATACGGTGTTCGTGGCACTTCGGGAGGACATCTCCCGAGAGGACTTTCTCGATGTCTTACGAGCGCGCGTTCCGGAGTTTGATGATTGATGCGTGCTACCGTACTTGGAGCATCCGGTTACGGCGGGATGCTTCTCACCCGAATACTAGCTAACCACCCTCACCTCACGCGGGTTACCACTGCTGCCAGAACCACCGCCGGCACGGCGGTGATGGAAGCGGATCCCGGACTGGCCAAGTCCCTGGTGCGGCAGGGGACAGTCCATCCCACGGTATTGAGTCCCGAGGAAGCCCTCTCCGACCCCGGAGATGTCGTGTTTTCCGCCCTCCCCCACGGCGCGTCCGCGGAGGTCTGTGCCCCGGTACTGGGTTCCGTGCCGGTGATCGATCTGTCGGCGGATTTCCGGTTTGCAGATCCGGCGCGGTTTGAGGCTGCGTACGGAACCACCCCGCCCGCTCCGGAGTATCAGGAGCGCTCGGTATACGGCTTGTGTGAATGGGCTCGGCACCAGATTCCAGGGGCTCCGGTGATCGCAAATCCCGGCTGCTACCCCACCGCATCACTTCTGCCGATTCTTCCGGCGGCTGCGGCGGACCTCATCGAGGGCCCCTTGGTGATCAACGCGATAAGCGGAACCTCCGGTGGCGGGCGAACGCCCAAACAGAACCTGCTGTTCGCTGAACGGAACGAGAACGCCAACGCCTATGGCGTGGGAACCCAGCACCGGCACCAGGCGGAAATAGTAGAACAGCTGATATCGGTTCAGAACTCCCGCGGGAGCGACCCGGTGGTTCTCTTTAACCCACATTTAGCCCCGATCAAGCAAGGCATGGCGGTGACCGCGGTGCGTCGGGCGGCGCACCCCCGGGCGGTCGTGGAGGCGCTGCGGGAGCGGTACGAAGAGGAGCCATTCGTAGAACTCATCGGGGAGGCACCCCCGGAGACGCGGCATGTTCGCGGCAGCAACCGGATCCGCATCGGCTGGCGCATAGAACATGAGCACGTGATCCTCCTGTCGGTGATCGACAATCTCTGGAAAGGCGCCTCAGGCCAGGCAACTCAGAATATGAACATCCTCCTGGGGTTGCCTGAAACGGCGGGGCTCGATTACGGGATGGAGTTATGACGAACCCTGGTCCTTCCCCGGGCGGCTCAGGCCCACTTATCGTCAAAATCGGCGGCACCGTAGCGGCTGATACCGCGTGTACGGCGCTCCTGCTCAAAGAGCTCTCGACGATTGGACGACCGGCGGTTCTCGTTCACGGCGGGGGAAAGTCGGTGAGTGCCATGAGCTCCACCTTAGGAATGAACCCACAGTTTCGCGATGGAATCAGGATTACCACTCCCGAAGAGATGGAGGTGGTGGACATGGTGTTGGCGGGGCGCGTGAACACCGAACTGGTACGTCTGGCGCATCGGCACCATGTACCCGCTCTGGGGTTGACCGGTGCCGACGGAGGACTCCTGGTAGGGCGCCTTCTCATCCCTGAAGACGACGGCACCTCCGGCGCCACCGCTGTCCCCGATTCGGAATTCCGTCCCGAGACGCGGACCGCCCGGCCGCACCGGGTTGAGCCCTCGGTGTTGAAGATGGCGTTGGCATCGGGGTATTTGCCGATCGTTGCCACGGTCGGCATCGGTGAAGACGGCGAGGCGGTAAACATCAACGCTGATGAGGCTGCTCAGGCGATCGCGGAGGCGATGGACGGAGCAACCCTCTGCTATCTATCCGATATCCCCGGCGTTCTTGACGGAGAGGGAACCGTGATCCGTGAGATCGGCCCCGAAACGATCGAATCACTGATCGCTTCCGGAGTGGCCCGGGATGGGATGGCAGCCAAGCTTCGCTCCTGTGCGGTGGCGGTGAAGTCGGGAGTTGGAGCGGTGATGATTGGGCGGTACCTCGCGCGGGGTGATCTCGAGCGCCTTATTCATGGAGATGGAGGCAGCGCGATCCGCCCGATGCAGGACGACGTCTAAGGAGAGGCCCATGACAACACACGCAGTAACTCAGGATACGCCCTTTGCCCGAAACTACGCACGCAACGTTCCGATCCTCTCTCGGGGAAAGGGCGTGTGGCTCCATGATGTGGCGGGCACCCGCTACCTCGACTTTGGTTCGGGAATCGCCGTAAACGCTTTGGGTTACGGTGACCGCCGACTGGCCCGGGTTGTGGCCCGGCAGATGAAACGGCTCGTCCACGTTTCCAATCTGTACGCAACGGAACCGTCTATCGCGCTCGCCAACCGCCTGCTGCAGGCAGCAGACGGCGTGGGCCGGGAGCCGTTCACCGCGGTGCACTTCGGCAACAGCGGCGCTGAAGCCAACGAGTCAGCGATCAAATACGCGCGGCTCTACGCGTATCAACGCCGGGGCGAGGGCCATCATCGCATCATATCGCTGTCCGACGGCTTCCACGGACGGACGATGGGTGCCTTGTCGGCAACTCCCAACGAAGGGTACCGGCGCAAGTTTGAACCGCTCCTGCCCGGCTTCGAGACGGTACCGTTTGATGATCCCCAGGCGGTGCAGGATGGGATGGACGACACCGTAGCGGGAATTATCGTTGAGGTGGTTCAAGGAGAGGGTGGTCTGCGAGTACTATCACCACAGATGGTGGCCGCCCTGCACGACGTGGCCGAACGGCACGATATCCTTCTGATCGCAGACGAGATACAAACGGGACTGGGTCGCACGGGAGCCCTATTCGGCAGCACCGCCGCCGGGTTACGCCCGGATGTGATCTGCCTCTCTAAGCCACTGGCCGGCGGACTTCCGATGTCCGCTACGCTGATTCCCGATCGCGTGAATCGAGAGCTCAACCCCGGAGACCACGGGACCACCTTTGGCGGTGGCCCGGCAACCTCGGCGGCGGCGCTCTACGTGCTCGATCGCATCACCGCCGATGGGTTTCTCGATGCGGTACGGGATCGGGCGGAACAACTGGAAGCGCACCTGAAAACCCTGCAGGAGCGCTTTGACTTTGTGACGGAGCTTCGGGGACGGGGCCTGCTCCGGGGCGTACGGATCGACCTTGGTGCAGATCAGGATACGCTGTTCCCTGAGATTCTCCCGACGGCTCGTGAGCAGGGGCTTCTCCTGCTCCGATCCGGGAAGGACGTGGTTCGCCTCGCACCGCCGTTGGTGATCTCACGGCACGAGATGGATGAAGGCGCGAAACGCCTCGCACAGACACTGCAATCGATACACATGAGGAGAAGTTCATGATTGAAAAGACATCGCAGATACAGAAGATCTGCCTCGCCTACTCCGGTGGCCTTGATACCTCGATCATCATTCCGTGGCTCAAGGAGCAGTATCCCGGAGCGGAGGTAATCGGTATATGTACGAACGTCGGTCAGGATGAAGACTGGGACAACATGGAGGCCAAGGCGCTCGCCTCGGGAGCTTCCAAGCTGATCATCCGAGACGTCCGCGACGAGTTTGCCCGGGACTACCTGTATCCCATGTTGCGCTCCGGTGCCATTTACGAGGGGAAATACCTCCTCGGAACCTCTATTGCCCGGCCGCTGCAGGCCAAGCACCAGGTGGAGGTAGCCCTCCAAGAGGGGGCCGACGCCCTCGCCCACGGCTGCACCGGGAAAGGAAATGACCAGG
>CAZNRF010000185.1:0-5627 GCA_964575075.1 uncultured Spirochaeta sp.
CTTCCACCGGGTATGTCTCCACTGAGCCGGTGGTGCCGTCGATACGCTGCACGTCCGAGTCTGAGCAGCGCAGCGCCGCGCGCGTTCCGTGGATCAAAAAATGGTTTCCCTGCTTGCCGAGACTCGCAGAGTGCGCAAACACCCCCTGAATGTGGTTATCGTATTCGAGAACCATAGACAGCAGATCTACATCTCCGAATCCCTCCCGGAGTGAGCGCCCCCGAGCATATGCCGCCCGGGCGGGACCGAACAGCTGGTGCAGGAGCGCCACCTCGTGAACTCCCCCGTCGAAAAAATTCCCGAGTGGGTAATCCGGCTGGGCGCGCCAGGCGGTTGATCCGTACCCTCCGGTGTGATCATCCTCGGCGGCGATTCGCACATGCAGGCTCCGCTCAAAGCTCACCGGTTCTCCGATCGATCCCGCTTCTATGAGGCTCCGAGTAACCGGGATCAACGGCTTATGGACGTGCTGCTCCAGTATATAGAGTACCCCGGGGGAGCGCCGCGCCACCTCCACCAGAGCCAGCGCCTCATCCGCGTTATGGGCCACCGGTTTTTCCACGATCGCGTGCTTGCCCGCTTCCAACGCCGCCCGTGCCAGGGGAGCGTTGAGCGAAATCGGCGTGAGGATTACCACCGCTTCTACTCGTTCGTCGGCGATCAGCGCATACGCATCGCTGTATATGCGCGCGTGCGGATACGCCTCCCGCCCGCGGTCCTGATTGAACTGTGACCGCGCGGCTACAGCAGTTACCGCAAAATCCTCCGAGCGTGAGGCGATAATGTCTCGATGAGTGTTTTCCCAGATCAAACCCGGTCCGATGATTCCCAGATGTAGCATTTCATAAGCATACCGCGCCGCCACCGTTCCCGCCAGGGTGCGTCGCGGGTCATCCGCCGCGCCCCCGCGCCGATTCCGCTTGCGAATACCCGGGGGTACGTGTAGCCTAGAGGATATGACACACACAACAACGCTACGAGAGCTTCTCGAGACGTCACTCACGCAGTACGCAGATTTCAACGCCTACAGCGTACTCAACGGTGCCACCTGGACGTTCCGGGAAATTGGATATGCGGTGGGTGGTATCCAGCGGCGTGTAGCGGAACGCGGTATCGGCGCCGGAGATCGGGTTGCCATCCTCAGTGAGAATCAGCCGGCATGGCCCGCAGCCTATCTGGCCGTTACCGCCGGCGGGGCGATTGCCGTTCCGATATTGCCGGATTTCTCTCCGGCGGAGGTGTCCGGCATCATCGAACATGCCGGAGCCACCGTGCTCCTGGCCTCTGCCAAGCAGGCGCGGCGCCTGGAGGAGAGTTCGGATATTGCGGTTCCCGCAGAGACGATCATTCTGGAAGAGCTCTTTCAAGAGACCGTTGAGGCGGCCGACCCCCAGGGCGTCACCTTCGGCCCCGTGACTCCCGACGATACCGCCGCGATTATCTACACCTCCGGCACCACCGGCCACTCCAAGGGGGTGATGCTGAGCCATGGCAACCTCACCAGTAATGTGGAAGGAGCGGACGCGTTTGCTCGACTCCAGCCGGGGGAGCGCATGCTATCACTCCTGCCGCTGGCCCACACCTATGAGTGCACCCTGGGAATGCTCATTCCCTTTTCCCACGGATCGCACGTGACCTACCTGGATCGCCCGGCTTCGCCCACGGTGCTCTCCAAGGCGCTCACCGATGTAAAACCGCACCTGATGCTATCGGTGCCGCTGCTAATCGAGAAACTGGTACGAGCCCGAGTGCTCCCGCAGCTCGACAAGCCGGTACTCAACGTGCTGCGGCGAATACCAGGAATCGGTCATGTGATCTATCGCGCGGCGGGGAAGAAACTGGTGGCCGCGTTTGGTGGGGAGTTGCGGTTCTTCGGCATCGGCGGGGCACCGCTGGCCCCGGATGTGGAGAAGATCCTGTACAAGATCGATTTCCCCTATGCCATCGGCTACGGGCTTACCGAGACATCACCGCTGCTGGCGGGAACGAGTCCGCACCATAACACGCTGCGGAGTACCGGAACCGCGGTAGACGGTGTCGATCTGCGAATCGAAGAGGGTGAGATTCAGGCGCGAGGGCCCAACATCATGCAGGGATACTATCGCGACCCTGATCAGACCGCCGAGGTGATGACCGAGGACGGCTGGTTTCGTACCGGTGATCTCGGCGAGTTTGACGCCAAGGGCCGGCTCTATGTGAAGGGACGAAGCAAGACGGTGATTCTCAGCAGTAACGGGGAGAATATCTACCCCGAAGCGATAGAAGCGCTCATCAACCAGTTCAAGGGCGTGGCGGAATCACTGGTGGTGCAACGCGGCAACCGGCTCGTTGCTCGGGTGCGATTGGATTACGATCGGCTGCAGGAGAACATGCGCTCTATGGGTGATGCCGCCCGGGACGCTGCGGGGCGGGCCGGTACCGCCGCGGGTCAGGCGTTCTCCGGTGCGGCAGATCGCGTCTCCGGGTATCTCGAGGAGGTCCGCAAAGAGGTGAACAGTCGCCTGAGCGCCTTCAGCCGCATCTCGGATATTCGGGAGGAACAGGAACCGTTTGAAAAGACACCGACCTTCAAGATCAAGCGGTACCTGTATCGCGAAAAGAAGTAAATATCGGGCTATTCCATCGGGAGCTCTGCGTCCTCAGACCACTCCATCCATGATCCTGCGTAGTTGCGGACTCGTGTGAAACCCAGCAGCCGCAGGACAAAATAGGTGTGAGACGACCGCGAGGCGGTCCGGCAGTAGGTGATAATCTCCTGATCCCGGCGGGCCCCGATGTGGTCGTAGAGTTGCTCCAGCTGCTCATACGGGATCAGGGTAGGGTCGAAGAGATCTACAATGTGCTGCTGCCAATCCACATTTCGCGCGCCGGGAATGTGGCCGTTCCGCGCGTGGGCCTGGGTGCGTCCGTGGTATTCGTCGGGTGTGCGGGTATCGATGATAAGCGCGTCACCCCGCTCGATGGCGGCGAGAACATCCTCCTTGCCCGCCACATTGTCCCGAAGGTGCGCGCGAAACGTGGTGGGCGGTGGCGGCGCCGATCCCTGCTCGGTGGGTAGCCCATGGGCAACCCATTGGGGAAATCCTCCATTGAGGAGCGCCACGCGGGGATGGCCCATCCGCTCCAGCACCCAGAACACTTTGGCAGACGGCACCAGTCCGGAGGTATCGTAGAGAACGAGGGAGTGGGCGGTGTCTATGCCCGCAGCCCCCAGCCGTCTCTCCAACTCCGCAGGGGACAACATCTGCGATCCCACCCCTTCAGGATCGAAGAGGCACCCAGATGGCAGACTGATCGCCCCGGGAATATGTTCTTCTTCGTAGTCCGCCGCTCCCCTCGTATCAACGATTACGAGCTCATGATCGTGGAGATGCTCCTTCAGCTCCAACGCGTCTACCAGCACCGAAGTAACCATATCTCGCCTCCTTCTTGACTATTCCAGTATACAAAGCTACTGTTATTTAATCAAGTAACTAAAGTTAGTTACTATAGATTAAACGCGAATGACCTGATGTACGAGGTGCGTGATGAGTGAGAAGAACCTGCAGCGAACTGTTTCCACGATTCTCGCCATAGGGGCGTTCTCTCTCGTGGGTGTACTGATCGTGGGCGTGATCCGGGGGGATTTCAGTGGCGATGGGGGATCGTGGGGTCCACGGGTGACCGCACCGCTATTCGAGCCGGGTCAGGAACATGGGCTGATTGTTACCGCCGACGGAGGGCAGCGGCTGCTTTCCCTCTCGGTTCCCGACGGCACGGTCAACGCAGCGGTTGATCTTCCGGGACGCGCCGCCACGATCGTTCCCACGCCCGGGGGAGTTTCGGTGTGGGTCACCTTTGCAGACCGGCGGGAGATCGAGATCTACTCCACCGCCGATCTCTCCCACCAGGCAACCCTTCGCCCCGAGGGTGGCGGCGGCGGCACTCCCGCGAGTCTTACCTTTTCAGAGAACGGCGACACCCTCTTCGTCACCTGGCAGGAGGATGCGCGCATTTCCATCTATCGCCACGACATGCGGGAGCTCACGCTGATTCGGGAGGTTTCTGCTGACGACGCCGCCGGTACGGTGGGTCCGGTGGTGCGAAACCGCCGTGCCACGTGGATATACCGCGTGGAAGAGAGCGGAAATCTGGCGGCGTTCTTCGTGCAGAACGGGCAACGCCTGGATTCTATTAGCGTGCCCGGCGGGGGCGCCCATGCTGAAGCGCCGCCGGTCTTTACGGCGGATTATACCGCTGCCTGGGCGCTGACGGAGACGGGGGATCTGGTCGGTATCGATGCGGCGCAGGACCGTGCATACCGCCGGGAACTCGACTTCCAGCCGGCACGGGGGCACCCGCCGGTGATGGTAGGTGAGGAGGACCGCGGACTGGTGGAGCGGTCGGGTGAGCAGGGAGTGCACCGCGTAAACCTGTTCGATATCGAAAATCCCGAGGAATCCGGACGGGTAGACCTCGCATCGGAGGGAGTGGATTCGACCATCGTGGCGATGGTGGCGGCGGGAAACGGCGCCGCCCTGCTCGTCACCGCCGACGGTACCCTGGTAACGATCGACGGGCGTTCGCTGGAGCTCGTGGAGACGGCGGAGATCCGCGATGGGGACCAACCGATTCAGCCGCGGACGGCCGCGGCCTGGACGATCAACGAGGAGGGGAATTTCGCATGCTTCTAATTGGCGGGCTATCGCTGGGATTGCTCTTGGGCTACGCCCTACAGCGCGGCGGGTACTGCATGAACACCGCGTTTCGCAGTTTCTTTCTGGAAAAGGACAAGAGTCTGGTGCGAGCGTGGGTGCTGGTGTTGCTGATCAATATCGTGGGCGTGCGCCTTTTTACCGATCTCGGCGTCTTGGACCCGGCGGTGGCACCGGTTTTCTGGCCGGCGGCGATCGTCGGCGGTTTTATCTTCGGTGCCGGAATGGTGATGGCCGGCGGGTGCGCCAGTGGCACCTACTACCGCTGCGGCCGGGGCATGTTGGGCTCGGTGGCGGCATTGATCGGATTTGTGATCGGCACCGCCGTGATCGACGGCGGCGCGCTGGTGGGGGTGCAGTCGGTACTGCGGGGGCCGGTGATCGATACCGGGGAAGCTCAGGCGACGCTCTTCGGCGTGTTGGGTGTTGAGAGCGCCGTGATTAGATGGCTCGTGCTGGGGGCGGCGGCTGCGCTGGCGATTGTGTGGCTCGTCCGGGCGCCGAAGAATCGATTTCTGATCGGGTGGAGCTGGCAGCGCTCGGGCACCGTGATCGGTGTCCTGGCGTTGGCGGCGTGGTTGTTGTCGGCGATGCAGGGGCGCAACTTCGGCTTGTCCTTTACCCAACCCACCGTGGCGTTGACGCGCTTTGTGGTGAGTGGCGACGCCTCCGGCATTAGCGTGGCGTCGTTTATCGTGGTCGCGGTGCCGGTGGGGGCGTTTCTGGCGGCCAAGGCGGCGGGAGAGGCGATTCTTAGAGCCCCCGATCCTCGACGGCTCGTGCGCCAGTTCGGTGGAGGAGCGGTAATGGGCACCGGGGCGTCGATTGCCGGCGGCTGCAATATCGGACACAGCATTACCGGTGTGTCCACCCTGGGGATCACGGCGATCGTGAGCACCGGGTTCATAATTCTTGGATGTTGGGCGATGACGA
>CAZNRF010000185.1:5727-6971 GCA_964575075.1 uncultured Spirochaeta sp.
ATCACGGCGATCGTGAGCACCGGGTTCATAATTCTTGGATGTTGGGCGATGACGACGATCATCGTTCGAAGCGAATCACGAAAAGCCGCAACGGCTTACGGAGGAATAACATCATGAAACGAAACGTTTCACAGTATCGGATACGGGTGGCGGCGACCGCGCTGGTTGTCGCGGCATTGGCGGTGGTTGCTGCTCCGGCGTTCGCCGGGGGAACGGCGGAGGAGCCGCTGGTGCGGACGGCGCCGGAGGAGATTTTGGTGACGCCGGAATGGGTCGCCGAGCAGGGTGACAACGTAGTCATCTTAGACATCGGCCGCGACTTCGAGGAGTTCGAGGCGGGGCACGTTCCCGGGGCGGCGTTCGTTCAACGGGAAGTTATCGCTGCGGAACGGGACGGTGTTGGCGGGATGCTGCCCGAGCCGGAGGTGGTGGCTGCGGACCTCGCGGAGTTGGGTGTGTCGCATGACACCCCGGTGGTGGTGTATGACGCCGGTCGCGGCACCTGGTCGAGTCGCCTCTTCTGGGCGCTGGAGTACCTCGGTCACGAGCAGGTGCACCTGCTGGACGGTGGTGTCACCGCCTGGGAGCACGCCGACCTGGCATTTTCCGAGGAGATTGAGGTTCCCCAGCGCGGGGATTTTGAACCCAGGGTTCGCGAGCAGTTGCTGGCGGATCAGGAGTACGTGGAAGGGCATCTCGAGAGCGACGACGTGTTGATTCTGGACGCCCGCTCGCCGGCGGAGTATCGCGGTGAGGATGTCCGCGCGGAGCGCGGCGGGCACGTCCCGGGGGCGGTGAATCTTGACTGGGTGAACAACAGCAGCGGCGAGGATCCCCGCTTTCGCCCGATCGAAGAGCTCTCGGAGATATACGCTGAAGCGATGCAGGGGCACGACGGCGAAGTGGTGACGTTGTGCCAGGGTGGATTCCGAGCCGCCCACAGCTACGTGGCGCTGCGCATCCTCGGATACGAAGAGGCGCGCATGTACGACGGGTCCTGGTCGGAGTGGGGCAACGACCCGGACGTACCGATTGAGATTGAGGCGTAAGGAGCAACGTATGACGGAAGCAACCGCGGATAGAATTATCGACCTGAAAGATGAGGTGTGCCCGTACACCTTCGTGAAGAGCAAGGTGGCGTTGGAACAGCTCGACTCCGGGCAGCTCCTGGAGATTCATCTGGGGAACAGTGAATCGGCGAGCAATGTGCCCCGCTCCATCGATCTGGAGGGGCACGAGGTGGT
>CAZNRF010000186.1:0-6960 GCA_964575075.1 uncultured Spirochaeta sp.
GGGGTAGAAGTAGATCGTTTCCGGATAGACCTCAAGCCGTCCCGTGCCGATCGGTTGTAATGGGAGCGCTTTGTACCCCTCCTGGACGATGACCGCCGGTTCCGTGAGAACCGGCTCGCACACAGCCGGGGCGGTGGGCATCTGATCCAGGCGGGTTCGAAACTCCTGCAGCTGCCACACGTTCCAATCGCGAATCGTCTCGAATCGCAGGGGACCGCTGCGGGCCTCGAAAAAACCGTAGGGAGTGAAGTGAACCGAGTATCCGCAGGATGTGCACGTGAGCCGCCGCCGGTGGGACCGGAGTGTACTCAGTTCTCCACAGGCAGGGCAGATAAACAGGGCTCGTTCGAGGTATTCCGCCTGGCGGGCGCCGCGAAACCGTACGTTCGCCTGGCGTTGATAGAAGAACGCGTCGAAGGACAGCGCGTCGCGAATCCTGTCATGAACGTGCTCAATGGTCGCCTCCTTCAGATCCTGCTCGGTAAACAGGCGGCTGAAAAAGATGCGAATTTCTCCCCGACGGATACGGCGCCCCCATCGCGGCCACGAGAAGTACGCGCCACGAATCTGTGCCACATACACGGGAATCTTGAGTGATTTCACGAGCTTGTCCGTAGATCTTACGATCGGTAGCTCTGATCCGTCCCAGGAGCTCTGACCTTCGGGGAAAATGCCGATAATGCCCTGCTCCCGCTTTACCGCGACGATCCGCTTTACGGTATCCAGATCCGCCACAACTTTTGTCTTCGGGATTACTCCCACCAGGCCGAGCACAAACGAGAGCAACCGCGATCGAATCTGAGAATCGGATATCACGTACTGCACCGGGCGGCGGATAAAAATCGCCACGATAAACGGGTCAATCACGGAGCTGTGGTTGCCAAGCAGCACCAACGGACCGGTATCCTTGTTGATGACATCCACGTTTTCCGGCTTCACATTGAACAGATTTTTCAGAAGGAGGCGGGCAAGAACTCTGAGAATGCGTACCGCCGGCCGATTCGGGCGGCTCTGCCGCCGTTCCCGGCGGCGGTCCCGGCGTTTCCGACGCCTCTGTTGTCGTTCCGTATTCACCAGATGCACCCTTCGTGGTTGAAGATTCGATGGTGCCCCGGTCCCAAAATCCCGGGGAAACCAATATTATATGCGCATGTTACCGAAAACGGAATACCCGCCGCGGCTTGTGGTTGCCGTAGGGCTGGCGGGAGCCTCGCTGGCGACGATCCTCTTCGCGTTTGCTCCCGGAATATCTATCGCTCCTATTGATATGGGGAGCGTCTTCTATCTGGTATTCGTGATGCTCCATCCGGCGTGGGCTCTGGCGCTGATCGCCGGCGGTCCGTACCGGCCGGTCGATACTGATCAGCAGCGGCGGGGTGCCGAGCTTCTCTTCTTTTTTGGGCTGTTCCTGTTCTTGTTTGCCTATATCTTTGCCAGCAACGCCAACATGGACTACGTGCAGCGCTTTATCGCCGCCGGTGGAAATCTCCAGCTTGCTCCCGATACGGCGACGGAACGACGAATCGCCACCGGGCGATACCTGCCGCTGCTTTTGGTGGATATCTTGTTGTGGGTTTCCGCGGTTCGGCACCTCCGCCGGAGCGAGGCGGAAACCACCTTATGGCGGGCGCCGCTGTTGACGATCCTTGCGGTGGTACTTTCCGTGCTTGCCTACCCATCGTTCGCTCACGGTGAGGGCATCGCCTGGCTGGGGTGGATCGGCATCGTTCCGTTGTTCGTCATGCTCCGCCGGGAGACGGAAGAGGGGCGTCCCGGTCGCGCCATCGGATACGGCGTACTCTTTGGCGTCCTCTTCACCCTGGTCGGTAACTTCTGGCTGGGAACGTTTAACTTGATCAGTCTGCAGGCGGTGGGAGTGATCTTTCTGGGATTCTACGCCGTGTACATGCCGGTAGCTGTCGGACTGCTGCGAATCGTTCCAGCGGGTCCGGCACGAGCCGCGGTGCTTCCTCTATCGTGGACCGTGTTTGAAGCTGCCCGCAGTGCGGGATTTCTCGGCTATCCCTGGCTGCTGAGCGCCCATAGCCAGTATCAGAACGTGCCGGTGATCCAGTGGGCCGAGTTTGGCGGTGTCTGGGTAGTGAGCCTGCTCGTGCTGACGGTGAACGCGATGATCGCTGAGGCGATTCTCCGGCAACGCCTGTCACGTGCCTACCGGTGGATGCTTGTGGCCGTAGGAGCCCTGGTGCTCGCCCACGGGGTGGGAGGACTTCTTCTGCTTCAGGATCTGCCGGTTCGCGATACGGTGCGTATGGCGCTGGTCCAGCAGAACAGCGACCCCCGAAAACATGATTACGACGAGACCCTGGACGCGCTGCAGAGGATCACTGACACCACGCTGCAGTATGATCCCGATCTCATTGTCTGGTCCGAGACGGCCTTTGTTCCCAATATTCGCCGCTGGTCTCAAGAGGACCCCAATCGATATCGCCTGGCGCGACTGGTGCAGGAGTTTACCGCCTATCAGGAGTCTCTCGATCGATGGCTTGTGACGGGAAATGACGACTATCGGCGCGTACTGGATGAGGATGGCAACGAAGTGGAGCGACTCAGCTACAACGCAGCGGTTTTGTTCTCCGATACCGGGGAGCGGCAGGACACCTATCACAAGATCCGGCTCGTTCCCTTTACGGAGCATTTCCCCTATGAGGAGCAGTTCCCCTGGGTGTACGCGATGCTCCAGGACTTCGATATATCCTTTTGGACGCCCGGGGAGGAGCGAACGATCTTTCACCATCCTCAGGTGCGTTTTGCTACCCCGATCTGTTTTGAGGACGTTTTTCCCCAGGAGGTTCGTCGCTTCGCCCAGAACGGCATGGAAGTAATCGTTAACCTCACCAACGATTACTGGTCATTGCAGGAGACCGCCGCTCAACAGCACTTTGCGGCGGCCCTCTTTCGCACCGTAGAACTCCGACGTCCCATGGTTCGGTCCACCGCAAGCGGCGTCACCTCCCACATCGATGCCCGCGGCAGAATCGTGGGTACGGTCCCTCAGTATTCGGAGCAGTACCTCATCGCCGACGTAGAGATACCGGCCACCCCGGCCGGTAAAGACGGTGCCGGTGGAGGGCCCACAACGCTGTACATGCGGTGGGGAGAGTGGGTACCGTACGCATCGGCGTTCGTACTGATCATACTTACCATAGTAGGCGCGGTTCGCCGGAAGGAGCGGTTCAACCATGAGTGATACATCGTTTCGAATTGCGATCGTCAGCGGAAAACTTGGCGGCGTGGACGGCGTCTCCCTGGAGGTGGACAAGTGGATCTCGGTGCTGCAGGAATTAGGGCACACCGTGTTCACCGTAGCCGGGGCGTACGCACAACCGCTCAGTTTTGTTCCTGCCGAGCGGCAGTTCGAGCTGCCTGATTTCCGCTTTGATAGTGATTTTCAGCGGCAACTGGAGCTCCAGGTGTTCCCCCATATGTCCCGACGGCCGCCGCATCCCAGCGGGAATGACCTGCGGCAGCTTGTGGAGCGGATTGAAACCCGTGGTCGCGAGCTGGGGGAGACGCTGCACGATCTTGTACAGGAAAACCATATCGACGTACTTATCGGGCAGAACACCAATGCTATGCCGATGACGATTCTCGGCGGGGTTGCGATGTACTACGTGGCCACTACGCAGCGGGTAGCCACGATCTTTCACCACCACGACTTCTGGTGGGAGCGAAGCCGGTTCTCCAACAGCCGAATCGAAACGCTCCTGAATCGGATCATGCCGCCGGTGGATCTGGGGCTGGAGCACGTGGTGATCTACTCATACGCGGCGCATATCCTGGCGTCCCTGAAGCGTGTTCGGCCGCATATCATTCCCAACTGTGAGGATTTTCACACGCCGGTGGTGGCTGATGATTACAATGCGCATTTCCGCCGGGATTTCGGGTTTCGTGATACGGACCTGCTGATCGTTCAGCCCACCCGGATCGTTCCGCGGAAGCGGATCGAGGACTCCGTGGCGTTGGTGGGCAAGCTCGCCCAGCGCTATCCGGAGCTCCAGGAACGACTCCAGTACATCATATCGCTGTATCAGGGAGATGAGCCGGACGAAGCGTACATCGATTTGATTCGACGCACCGCCGCCCAGTGGAACGTCTCGCTCCACGTGATCAGTGACCGGGTGCGGAGTGTTCGCGCTACCAACGATGATGGCGCGCGGCTCTACACCAATCGGGACGTTTTGGTGAACGCTGATTTGGTAACGTACTTACCGGCGTGGGAGGGCTTTGGAAACGCGCTTCTCGAGGCGATTGCGGCGAAGGTACCGGTGGTGACCACTACGTACCTGGTGTACAAGACCGACATCATGACCGCCGGCCTGCGAAATATCGAGGTTCGGGATCGCTACGATGAGCAGGGAATGCTGGTGGTGGAGGATCACGTCCTGGAATCGATCAGAGATGTCCTCACCGATCGGAGTCTCCGGGAGGAGATAGTGGAGCACAATTTTCGCGTGGCTCGCGATGAGTTCAGTATTGAGACGCTCAAAGAGCGCCTCCAGACCGTACTCTCTGAGTACGGCGATGAGATTCGGGCGTCACGAAAGCGGATCGCCAAAAGCCGGGTGCGCTACTCGGTGTGACGGCGCGCACTGCCCGCCGGCGCCTACGTGTCGAACGTCTCTACCCGCGGTGACCGCTTGGCGTAGGCGCGAAGAACAAGCAGCACCACCACCCCGGCCAGCGCCATCAACAGGCTCAGAACCTGACCCGTGGTGATATTGAGCGGCGAGAGCAGCAGCCATCGCGGATTATTTGACGGACCCCACTGAATGACGAAATCGAGCCCTGGGTCGGGCGTCCGAAAATACTCCGCTACGAATCTCGCCAGGGAGTATCCGATGAAGTAAATTCCGATCATAAATCCCCGGAACGGTTTTCGCTTTCGGAGTACGAACCACATGATCGCCCAAAGCAGAACTCCTTCCAGAAACGCTTCATACAGCTGTGATGGATGGCGAGGTAGATTGACCATGCTTTGCCCCGCGATGTCGATGCCGACCTCATTGGCGATTTCTCGTACCGCCGGGTGGCTCGTTGGGACTCGCTCCGCCTGCGGAAAGAGCACGCCATACGAGGCGGAGGTGATACGTCCGTAGAGTTCGCCGTTGATGAAGTTCCCCACCCGGCCGAAGGTGTAGCCGAGGGGCACCGCGGTCACCAGCACGTCTCCCATTTCCAGAACGTCGATCTTTTTTGCTTTACAGTACGCGATAAACCCGACGACGGACCCCACCAGACCACCGTGGTAACTCATGCCCTGGAGGCCGACAAAGTTCATGTTGTCGTCAAAGGGCCAGAAAATGAGCCATGGACGCTGCAAATAGCGGCCGGTGGTATCATAGATGGTGGTGGCAAACAGGCGGGACCCGATCAGCAAGCCGATAATCGTCCAGAAAAAGAGGTTTACCACGTCATCGTTGGTGAGATAACTGATACTCAGACGCTCCCGGCGCAGCTGCCGAATCGTGAGAACATAGGTCAATCCAAACGCCACCAGATACATCATTCCGTACCAGCGCAGCGGCAACCCAGGTATAATCTCCGGGGATATCCATTCCGGAAAACTGATAAATAGTGGCATCGCTTAACTCCCGTTCAGATCGGAAATATCAAGATTTCCTGTGTGAGGATCAAATTCCACGGAGACTCCTTTGCGGGGGGTGGTTACCTCGTAGGTTCGTCCGTGGCTCTCGAAGATCGTTCCGGTGTGAACTTCGCCGCGGACGATCACTTTGCTGGGAAAATGTTGCTCAAATCGTTCCCGGAGTGTGAAGAGTCGCAAGCCGCGCTTCTCCATGAGCTTGAGCATCTTTACCTTTTCCTTGCGTAACGCCTGGAGCTGTTCGTCCTGAGACTCCCTTTCGGCCTTGCGCATGTCCATATCCAACTGTGAAATCCGGGATTTCACTTTCTCAATCTCTTTCTCTTCTTTTTCGATCAAGTCGGCAATGAGATAGTCCTGGCCAAAAGAGATGGTCGTCTGGACGCCGCGGGGTGAGCCGACGGAGGTGGCCTCGATGCCGTGGCGGGCGCGGATCGTCCCGCCCACCAGGCGTCCTTTGTCTCCCTGGAAGGTAACCCGTCCGTTGCATTTGATTCGGGACCGAACGATTGCGGTTTTCAGGATCACATCACCCACTGAAAGCAAGGTGGCAAGCTCAACAAAGGGGCTCATGATGTTGTTCTTGCTGCGAAGAACCGCCTTTCCGGCTCCCTTTACCCCTTGTTTGATCATAATATCACCCTCCGAAGAGAGGAGGGCCGCCTCCACGCCGCCGGCTATCTGGATGTCGCCCCCGGACATTACGTAGAACCCGGAGCGTACCGTTCCGCCGATGAGCACTGTTCCGGGAAATTTTATGTTGCCCACCGTCATGTCCACGTCGCCCTTGATCGTATGGGTGGTGCGCACTTCCATACGGTTCTGTCCGTGGACGAATTCCCCCTCCGTCCCGGAGACGATCAGAACGCTGCCGTCTTCCTGTTCGTGCTGTTCGATGTTGTCCCCAAACTCGATCTGGAGGCCCGTTACCGATTTCGCGGATACCGTGTCTCCGGTGACGGTGACGCCGTCGATCGGCTCCTGCTGGGAGGGGAGGATACGGCACAGCTCCTGGCCTTTCGGCACCGTGACGATCGAGTTGCGAGTGCGGTAATCGGCGCTGCCATCGTTGCGAATCCGCACCGCAGCGCCTTGATCGGTGTCTACGATCATCTCGAGGGTGTTTTCGCTCTGGTCCACCGCAGGAGTACCTTCGGCGATCGTGAGGGCCCCCACCTCGGGTCCTGTCCGGGCGGCGGCAATCGCTTTCTCGATCAACTCTTCCTGTATCCCATGAACGACGCCAGCGGAACCAAGCGCTTCCTGCACTAACTCCCACGTGAGGCGCCGCCCGCTACCCGGCCCCTCTTTGAGGGCTAGCGTGGCCTGCAGCC
>CAZNRF010000187.1:0-6948 GCA_964575075.1 uncultured Spirochaeta sp.
TGCCGCTTGTGGTCGGGGAAGCCGGCCTTCGTTGCAGGGTCGGTGGCTCCAGGCCACCCCCGCCGTGGCGTGCTCCCGCTCCGGGGTATGCTCCTTATGCAAATGGCCCCAGGATGCCCACACGTTGGACCCGCCGGTAGGCCAGTAATTGACGCCCAAACTGAGAATGACCGCTTCCCAGTCATAGGTGCTGGTGAGCCGCCCGATGAGCGCCTGCCAGTCAATCGGGCGCACATTGAGCGTAATACCGATTTCGCTCAGCTCATCCGCCAGGATCGTGGCGATGTCGATCCCAATCGTGCCTTCAGCGCCCATATTGATGGAGAACTCGATCTCATTGCCGTCGGCGTCACGCATCACGCCGTCTTCATCCTGGGTGATGCCGATTTCACCGAGAAGCTCCACCGCCCGCTCGGGATTGTAGGTATATTCCAGCTGGATATCCGGATTGAACATCGGATTGGGCTCCGCGAAGTGGTGCACCGCCGGCGAGGCGAGTCCACGATACACTTGCTCCACAATTCGCTCCCGGTTGAGCATAGAACTTATCGCCTGTCGGAACTGGGGCTCGATAAACCACGCGTGCTTCACCGGATCCACATTGGAGGGGTTCTGATTGATAGAGATAAGCGAGGCACCCAGGCTCTCTCCACCGTTGTACACGGTATAATCCGGTTCTTCCACATCGAGGAGCTCATCCAGATCCTCCGGCCGCGCGGAATAGGCGTCCTTGGTACCATTGCGGAACGCCAAAAACTCCGAGTTCTGATCCGGCACGATCCGGTAAATGACCCGCTCCACATATGGAATACTCGTTCCTGCTTCGTCCGTCTTCCAGTAGTGGGGGTTGCGCTGCATCACGATACGTACCCCCGGCGTGTATTCCACGATGTGGTAGGGCCCCACCGAGGGGATCTCCGTCACCTCCGTGTCTACGCTCAGCAAGTCCAGCACCGCCTGCGCGCCGCCTTCCGCTTTGGCCGGCTCATAGAGATACCGGGGTCCGAAGGACATGTTTGAGGAGAGCAGCGGATTGGCCACGATCCGCGGGTAGATCATGACAAAGCGTCGTTCGTCGATCCGCTCTGCCCGAATTCGCTCGGAGCTGCCGTCCGGCATAGTGACGAATTGCTGCGCGTTGGTGCTCATCTGAAGCTCCGGATCACCGGAGATCTCATTGTACCAAAACACCACGTCATCAGCAGTGACCGGCACCGCCTCTTCCAGGGGCTGCTCCGGTAGCGTCCAATACAGGTCATCCCGCAGCGTGAAGATCACACGCAGAGAATCGGCAGCCTCGTCTATCTCAATTTCCCAGTCCGCGAGATTCGGTTTCCATTCCCGCTCGTAGGGGTCGTAATCCACCAGGCTATCGTTGAGAACGCCCACGATCGAGCCGGTCTCCGAATCGGTAACGTTGACCTCATTGAACGTCTTGGGATCGTTGTTGATCGTGGTTACCCATTCACCACCCACCTCCCCGAGCGCCCAATCCGGCGGACCCGGCCGTGAGACCATTCGGTCCATCATTTCCGTGCGACTGTCGGCGCGACGAGTATCAGCCTCATCGCGAGTGACCTCCTCGCCTCCTCCGCAGGAACTCAAAAGAAGAACAACCAGTGCTACAGCGGATGTCGCCCACCTCATGGATACGCTCATGCGCATAAATATACCGTGAATCGTCGCCAGTTGACTATTGCTGTCAGATTTTTACCGAGGGATTCACTGTTTCGAAATTTGATGATATCAGGGTCTGCAAATCCTGCAGTGCATCATCTTCATCGGGGCCGTCGGCCTGAATAGAGATTTCCGTCCCTTGGGACACGTTCAGCAAGATCACCTTAATGATGTTCTTGGCGTCCGCCGTTTTCTCGCCTTTTCGCACCGTAATCGCGCTCTCGTAGCACTTGGCCGTTCGGACAAAGAGGTCCGCCGGACGACTGTGAAGCCCCGTCTCGTTTGTTACTGAAACCGTTATCTCTTGCATCCCTGTCTGCTCCTTGCGTGTCGGCCTTGCCGCGGGGTGTTACACCACCGCTACCTGAATTCCGCAGGTACGGAAAAGGTCCAGATAGTCCGGGGGCGCGCTGGAATCCGTCACGATGACGGAAACGGCGTCGATATCCGAAATCCGGTGAAACCGCGCTCGACCCAGCTTACTGGCATCCACCGCCAGGATGATCCGGTTGGATACGTCCATCATCCGGCGGATGGTGGGAACCACCTGCGACTCAAATACGGTGATTCCCTGGTCACGATCTACTCCATCGGCGGACATCACCAGCGTGTGTTGACGATGACAGTGCTCAAAATACTCGTACCCCGCTTCCGGACCGAACGAGTGCTTGCGCCACACTTCCCCACCGAGAATGACGGTACGGATATTCTCTGCCACACTGGTCTCCACCGCCAGCTCGAGGGAATTGGTGATAATCCGGAATCGCCGATCGGTAATTCCGCTCATGATCTTACCGGCAAGAAAGGTGGTAGTCCCCGGCCCGATCAAAATGTCGTCCTGCTCCCGCACCAGCTCAGTACAATACTCGGCGATGCGAATCTTCTCCGCAATCGCCTGGCCCACGCTATGCGGGGCTACCGCTCCGTTGAGCTCCATCTGGTAGACGACACCACCACCCACCGTTTGTACCACCGCCTGCTGCTTTTCCAGCTCCTTTACATCGCGGCGGATCGTCGCCGTGGAGACTCCGAAATGCTCGGAAAGCTCTGCGATGGAGACCTGCTGCTCCACTCGTACCTTACTTAACAGCCGGGACAGACGCTGCCGTCGGTTTTCCACCATCAGTTACCCTCAAACCGTCCCGTCTCACCTACCCTCTACCCGTGAAGCGGGCCCGATTTACCGAGAGAGGTACTCGACGATCTTCTCGATATCCTTTTCAATTCCGACCCCCGTAAGGAACGACACGGAATGAATAACCGGAACGTCACCGGTACCGGACACAAAGGTGGTCGTGACAACCAGGTCATGGCCCTCGACCTTCGATGGCACTTCCGCCGCCTTACATTGCGTTGTTTCTACCGGAATATTTCGCTTGCCCAATTCCTCTTCAATCTTACGGGCCACCACGGTGGAGGTTGCGATCGCCGTGCCGCACGCCACCAGGATTCGCTTTTTATCTGCCATATGGATGGTCACTCCTTTTTCATGTAGAACTCCTCCAATAATGCCTTTATTTCCGTATGCGAGTCGAGGGATAGAACGGCCGCTGCCAGCCCTCGAGCATCCTGAATAGATGTCGTGCGAATCAGCCACGTCGCTTCCGCGAGGGCCGCAGGACTCATGCTGATTTCGGTCACACCCAATCCGATGAGCGCCGGAATCGCGAGGGGAGATCCACCCAATTCGCCGCAGACGCCGACCCACCGATCGAAGCGTTCCGCGGCGTTCACAACGTGGCGAATCGCCCGGAATACGGATGGGTCGAAGGCGCGATAGTACTGTTCTACATCACCGTTCAGGCGATCCGCCGCCATCAGATACTGGGTAAGATCGTTCGTTCCGATGCTGAAGAATGAAACGCGTTTGGCCAGCGCCTCGGCAACCCATACCGCGGAGGGGACCTCCACCATGATGCCGATTTCGATCTCCTGGTTATACGCCTCACCCTCCGCGGCCAGCTCCGTTTTCACGTCCTCAACCGTCGCCAGTGCGAGGGTCAGTTCCGGGAGGCCTCCAACCATGGGAAACATGAGTTTTACGTTGCCCACTGTCGACGCCCGCAGGATCGCCCTCAACTGGGTATGAAAGAGGTTTGGCCGGGACAAACTCAAACGCAACGCCCGGTTTCCCAAGAACGGATTATCTTCTTTGCCGACGGTAATCGAGGGAATCTGCTTATCGCCTCCCACGTCAAGGGTACGAATGATGACCGATCCCCCGCGGAACGCCTCCGCCGCCCGGCGGTATGCGGTGTACTGCATTTCCTCATCGGGCAGCACCGCGGAGTTAAGAAACAGAAACTCGCTGCGATACAGCCCGATACCGTGAGCGCCGGCGCGACGGGCCGGCTCCAGTTCAGCGGTGGAACCAACGTTGACCGCCACGTCGATCGATACGCCATCAGGAGTGATCGCCGGCTTACCCCGATATGGCTCGACTCGCCGGCGATGGCGGTTGAGCTCTTCACCGCGGATGAGCACCTGCTGTTGTATGTCCCGATCAGGATTGACGAACACCCGCGCTTCATCGATATCGGCGGTATCCAGCACGACCAGGTCGTTCTCGTGAATGGAGCCCAGGGCGCCGGCCACGCGGACCGCCGCGGGAATACCCAGATTCTTGGCGAGAATCGCCACGTGGGAGGTAGGTCCACCGCGCTCGGTAATGAGCCCTTCGACTTGCCGCGCATCGATGCGCACCGTATCGCTTGGATAGAGCTCCTGGGCTACGATAATGGTATGAGGGGGAAGATTGGCGAGACTGATCTCGCCCACTCCCAGGAGCTGGCGGAGGATTCGTTTGTATACGTCTTCGATATCTGCCGCACGCCCCTTGTTGTAGTCATCGTCATTGAGCTCGGCAAAGAGCGAACGGTAGTTGTCGAAGACCGTGCGCACCGCCTCTTCGGCGCAAAGGTCTGCTTCCCGTAGAAACTCTTCTACTTCTCCGAGGATGCTCTCATCCTCCGCAATCGTCTGCTGCGACCGGAAGATATGAGCGTACTCATCCCCCAGGTTGACGCGCGTTTTTTCCTTGAGCTCAACCAGTTCTCGAGTCGCGGCTTCCACCGCCTGCGTGACCCGACTGCGCTCGTACTCGAACCCCGCCCCGGGACCGGTGATAACCGGCAATTCAGGGCGGGCGAAGAGCACCGCCCTCCCTTGAGCCACACCCGCAGAGGCGGGTATTCCCCGAAGCAGCATGCTACCGCTTTCCGTGGGTCCTGACCCCATCTCGGAGAAGTGCATAGATCTCACCGCCATCGGTGGCGTTCAGAATCGCATCCAGAACCTCGTGGCGTTGGAACACCGTAATGAGCGTCTCGAGCATGTCGCCGGTGAGCTTCTTCTCGTGCAACGCAAACATCGAAATCATCTGCACCGGCAAACGCTCGTTCGGGTCTCCCATCGACTGAAACGGCACGGGATTCTTCAGGCGCGCAAAGAGGATGATGGATCGCTTTACGTGGTCCGCATCGGTATGGGGGATCGCGATCTTGTGCCCCGGCATCGGAAGTCCCGAGGGATGGATTCGCTCCCGCTCGAGAATCGCATCCACGAAGCTCTCATAACAGTACCCGTTGTCTACCAAGTACCGTGCCATCGTAGTGAGCGCCTCATCTCGGGAGGCAGCGACGAGGTTCTCGAACACGCACTCGGGACGAACGAGTTCGCGGAACTGCACCGATGTTGATATCACAGAAACCTCCTTACTCTTCATAGGCGCCGGCCACGCGATGCCATGCGTCCCGGTGGCGCCGGAACAGTGCCCAGAGGACGATGAGCACGACGAGAATAAGACCATTTCCGACCCAGAAGTGGTTGGCTGCGACGGTGAACAGCGCCGCCAACCAATTTCCGCCATCGACCATGCTCGTAATCGTGGTAGCCCCTTCGGGAAACTCGAAGTTGGAGGACTGCGCCACTCGCGTGTACACCCCGGCGATGGCGTTCATAATGTACAAGGTTGGAATCATCACCACGGTGCTGGTAATCGTGGCGCGCACCACGTTACCGCGAACGATCGGCACCATCATCGCCACCATGAACGGAATCGTCGCCAGATCGCCGAACGGTAGGACGCGGTTTCCCGGGAGAATCACTGCCAAAACCACCGTAATTGGTACCATCAGGAGAGACGTGGCGATGGAGGTGGGGTGGCCGATGACGATCGCTGAATCCAATCCGATGTAGATCTCACGGTTGCCGGCGCGCTTCTGGAGAAACCCTCGGGCCGCCTCGGAGAGGGGAATCAGTCCCTCCATGAGCAGAGCCACCATGCGTGGCATAAGAACCATCACCGCCGCCAGCGAGACCCCCACCTGTAAGACGCGAGTGATCCAACTCGCTACCGAGCCATCCCCGGCGTAGGCGATCATGGCGATGACCACCCCGATGATGAGGCCCTGTAAGACCGGCTCCCCGAGCACACCGAATCGCCGCCGAATCGATTCCGGGTCCGCTTCAACGTTCTTCAATCCGGGAATGCGATCGATAATGGCGTTCACGATCATCGCCGGCACCACGAAGGCGGTGGAAAACCCGTGAGGCAGCGAAATACCCGGCATGCCCATCAACCGCTGTACGGCGGGGGCCGTCCAATCCGCAAAAAAGAGAATCACTGCTGCGAAGATCAGAGCCGACAGGAGGCCGAACCAGATATTCCCTGTAATCGCCTGCACCATGGCGCCCACAAAGGCGAAATGCCAGAAGTTCCAGATATCTACATTGATCGTCCGCGTCACCTTCGTGAGCAGAAGGATCACATTCAGCACGATCACCGTGGGAATAATCAGGACCGCAATATTGGACCCAAAGGCGATAGCCGAGGCCGCCGGCCAGCCCACATCGATGATACTGAGCTCAATACCAGACCGCTCAACCAGCGCCTCCGCGGCGGGACCCAAATTGGTAAAGAGGACATCCAAAACGATGCCGATTCCGACGAACCCCACCCCTACCATGAGTGCACTGCGTACGGCCCGACCCGGTTTCGCCCCGAAGGAGACTGCCAGGAAGAACACAATTATTGGAAGGAATACGCTTGCCCCCAAGTCCAGCAGAAACTGGACCACGCCCTGAAAAGCCTCCATCTACCGCTCCCTTTCTCTATGGTAACCCGCGTCTGGGGTATGTCAACAACAAAATGCAATCCAGTTGCAATTTGTTGCAACAAGTTTTCATATTTTCCGCACGCCGAGGTCGGTCAGTTCCGGCAGGCACGCTCACGGCAGGCACGCTTCCGCTGCTACCCAGCCACCGGCCCAG
>CAZNRF010000188.1:0-6943 GCA_964575075.1 uncultured Spirochaeta sp.
GGCCCCGAACCGGGCCGTAGCCCCTCTGAACCGTCCCCCCCCCGCTCCCTCGATGACCCCCGATGACGAAGGTGGGGTTCTCGGCAACTTTAACCTCCGTTCGCAACGGCTTAACCAGAATCTCACCAAAGGTATCGGATTCGGTTTGACCGGAGCCCCCTTGGAGAACCGCATGCCGATCACGTCATCCACCAGGACGTCGTAGGTGAGCAACTCGTCATTGCGATATACAGACATATTGTATCCGTCGGCATAGATAACGAAGGCGTAGGGATCATTTTGAGCGTACATGGAAAGGCTGAACCCAAGAAACGCGATACAAACAGTGGCCAATCGGCGCAGATCCACGTGAATCATAGTACAACTGTAGCCCGAGCACACGAGAATCACAACATAACTTGCACCGTTGTGGTGTTCCGGTTACTTTTCTTCGGATGGAACAGTCCGCCGGCGAAATCCGTCTCACCTCAAGTGATGCGGAAATAAACGCGCTGCTCAACCGAGACTCCTCAGCTGGTACGGGCTTCACCCGCCACTTCAGTCAGGGAGAGGACTTTTTTCTCCGCCTGGGACACGAGTTTGAGGTTCCGTCGTTCTCGATCCATCACGACGTATACCAGGAAACCCCTGATCCGCAGTATATCGAAAAGCTCAGGGGATTTGTCGATACGCTTCAGCAGCTCATCCCTTCCCTGTTCAGCGGGCTCACCTACCTGTTCGATCCGTCGGAAATTCTGCGCCCCGCCTTTTTCCAGCTCTATCGTGTCGCCGGTGAGCCGTATCTCTATCTCATGCGGCTCGATCTCGTCTGTCGCCCCCAAAAGCATCACATCATAGCGAGAGGAACCAACGACACGACTCCCGTGTATCGCACCCGTGAACTCATGATCGATGCCGACATCATACCGCTCAAACAGCTGATGACGGAACACGAGAAAACGATCGGCGGCGTGATTGATCATATGATCTCAGACACATGGATCGGCGAGACGGGACGTGGCTACTTCGTCCAGGGCATCTGGCTGGACACTGACTTGACGAAATTCTTCTCCAAGCTGATGCTTCCAGCAGGGAAACGGGTCTATCCCTACTATCCCTTCAGCAGCAAGTATCGCACCGTCTGTCACCATCCGATCACTCTGACCGCCGACGCCCGCCGCCGGGCGGTGCCGTTGCTGCACCGGGTGAAACAGTTCCTTCAACCTCACCTTTCGGAGATCGAACAGGTTCTGCGAGAGGAAGAATTCTCCGAGTCCCTTCCATCGTTCGCCCGGATCAAGGCGGAGGTTCCCGAGGAATGGCAGCGGATCTTTGCGCAACTGTCTATGGAGGTATACCTCAACGAGGAAGAGCAGAAAGAGTTCGAGGTGCATGACCAGGAGGTAGTGTGAAACCTGATATGGCCGGCGTCAGGGTTACCGTCATGGGTCTTGGCGTGCACGGGGGCGGATTGAGCGCGGTCCGGTACCTGGTGGACCGGGGGGCGGAGGTTACGGTAACCGACCTCCGTTCCGAGCAGCAGCTCGAGAAGAGCGTAGCGCAGATCCCCCGGGGAGTGCGCACAGTACTGGGCACCCATCAAGTCGAGGACTTTCGCGATGCCGATGTGGTGGTAAAGAATCCAGCGGTTCCCAGGAGCGCGCCTATGCTCAACCAGGCCCCGGCGGTTACCACCGACATCGCCCTGTTCCTGGCGGAGTGGCTCGCTCCATCGGGGGGAGAGACACCCCCGGGCCCGCTGGTGGCGATAACGGGGACAAAAGGAAAGAGCTCTACCACGGCGGCGACCGCTCACCTCCTCAAGGCCTCGTACTCGGGTACCAAACTCGGTGGAAATATCACCGTCTCTCCCCTGTCCTTTCTGGGGGAGTTGCGCACCGGCGATCCGGTGGTGCTGGAGCTCTCCTCGTTTCAACTGGGGGACCTCGCGTTCTGCCGGTGGTACAACCGGGTTCCCCAAGAGGGAGACACGCTATCGGGGCGGTTTTGGGCGCGGGCGCTGAACCCGGTGGTACCGGCCACGGTGGCGGTAATCACCAATATTTTTCGCGATCATCAAGATTACTACCATTCGATGGAGCGCTACGTAGAGGACAAGCGCGAGATATACCGCCACCTGGCACCGGGGGGCGTCGCGATATTCGGAAACGCCGGTGATTCCTGGGGCACGACCTTCGTCCGGGAGTGCCGGCGTCGGTACGGAGCGGAAGCAGTTGTCTCCTCCCACGAGATCGACGACGCCCTCCTCCCGGACGCGTCTTCCGTCGCCGGGGAGCATAGTCGGGGGAACCTCCGGATTGCGGCACAGGCGGCGCGGGCGGTGGGAGTTCCGATCGAAGCGATCCGCGACGCGGCAGCAACCTTCCCCGGTGTGCCCCACCGTTTAGAACCGGTGGCGCGCCTGTGGTACGCCACAGTTGTCAACGATAGCGCCGCCACCATCCCCGAGGCCGCGTTAGCAGCGGTGCGCGCATTCCCCGGCCGGATATTTCTGATCGCCGGCGGCAGCGATAAGGGACTGGATACCGCCCCCCTCATTACTGCGGCAGAGGAGGTGATCTCCCGCGGGGGCGGCATATTCCTCCTCGCCGGCAGCGCCACCACCGCCATCAGCGACCACCTCAGTCGCCGGTCGATTCCCTTCGCCGGGCCCTACACCGCCCTGGACCGCGCCTTCTCCGCCGCCGCTGATGCCGCGCGAGGGCAGAGCGATACCGAAGGAGGCGCGGAGGCGCCGGTGATTCTCCTGTCACCCGGGTGCGCCTCCTTTGGGATGTTCGCTAACGAGTTCGATCGGGGGGATCAGTTTCGCGCCCTGGCCCACGCCGCCCGGGATGCAGCGGGAGCCTCCGGCGGCGAGTAGAAGCGACCCACCGAGCCCGAGGCGGCCCCCCGGGCCGTGGGCACCGGACCCGTTCCCGCCGAGCCCCGGGGGGCGTCACGCCGCTACGGGGGCCTCACGCCGCCAGGGGGCCTCACTCGGCCACCGTATATATCGAGAGGGTATCGTCCAGAAAGTCGGTGGCCGCCAGAAGGGTGCCGTCTTCGGACACTGCCAGGCCCGTGGGCTGGTGGCGGCCCCACACCGTTTGCACCGGCTCCAGCGTATCGGCGTCCACCACGAAGATTCGACCAAACGCCGGCCCCGGTCGGTGGTAGTTTTCGGGATTGTTTCGCCCCCGTTCACTGACATAGAGATATCGGCCACGGGGATCCACGGCGATCGTATTGATATTGCTGCCGAGGCGACGAGTGCGGAGGAGTTCTCGGGTCTCCCCATCGATGATGCTCACCGTTCCATGGTACATGTCCGAGTAATACACCCGTTCATCCCGGGGATGCGTCACGATGTGGCGAGCCGCACCGGGGCCGAGGGGAAGCCGTTCCCGTACCGCGCCGCTCACCGGATCGATAATTACGATGTCCCCGGTAGAAAACTCGGTGACCCACACTTCCTGCGGATCCCCAACCACCGCGATCCCCCGGGGCGCACCGTGCATGTCGACCTCATGAATGAGATCTCCGCTAAGACGGTCATGAAACACCACCGTCTCACTCAGCCAGTTTGAGGTGATCAGCAACTCCCGCCCGTCGGCGCCGGAGACGGTCTCCATCACCTTTGGCCACTGCCCGGAAGCGGAAATCGAATCCCGGTATCGCAGGCTGGTGAGATCGAAGCGGTGCAGGCGATCTCCGTTCATTTGGGAGATCCACAGCTCCCCCTGGGAGGCGTTGCTCAAGGGCTCCACAAACCCCGCCGCTGCCGCGCGGTCCGGCGGCGGCTCGATCCGTTCGATATGCCGGATCTCCCCGGGAGAGACATCAAACACGTCGATACCGCGATCCCAGAGAAGGGGTACCACGACTCGGCCCTCCGGTATAAAGGCGACGCTTTTCGGACCATCTCCGGTGGGAAGCTCCGCAAACAGACGCAGCGGTCCATCCGCGGGAAAGAGGCGCTCCTCGAGGGTAAGCACTGCCGGCACATTCTCCCGCGGAAGGTGAACCACGGAGGTCTCGTATCCTGTCGCACTGATCCTGAGGAGCGTTCCTGCCGGAAGGGCGGAGTAGATTCTTCGGCGGGCACCGCTCTCGGAGGTCTCCCACTGCGGGGCAGCTGGTGCGGGTCCGGCAGCTGGTGCGGGGGAGATCACCGTGACCTCCGCCTCCGGCGGAAACACCGTGAGCTCCACCCGGACCGTCGGGGGCGTATCCGCCACGGAGGGAGGAATCACCCACAAGAGGAGTAGAATCAGTAGCGTCGCAGTCCCGTTCATCGCTATGATGAGAGTATGACACAGTATCCGGAAGAATTCGTTCGTGCAATTCCCAAAACCGACCTTCATGTCCACCTCGATGGAAGCCTCCGAGAACAGACCCTGATCGATATTGCCAAAGAGGAGAAGATCGATCTGCCGTCCTACACGCCGGAGGGGCTCAATGAAATCGTCTTTAAGTCTCACTACGACAACCTCGATGAGTACCTCCGGGGATTCGGCCTGACCAACAAGGTGATGCAGCGCGAGGAGCACCTGGAGCATATCGCCTACGAATTAGCGATGGACAACTTCGCCGAGGGCGTACGCCACTTGGAGGTACGCTTTGCGCCGCAGCTCCATATGAGCGAGCTTCTGAGCTTTGAGCAGGTGATGCACGCCGTCGACGCGGGACTGCGACGGGCGCGCACCGAGATCAATAGCACGTTGGAGGAAGACCAACCGGGATTTGATTACGGGATAATCGTGATCGCGATGCGCTTCTTTGCGCCCAATTTCTCTCAGTATTACCGGGCTCTGAGCGCGGTTCACAGCTATTCCGACTCAAGCGAGATCATTCAACTGGCCTCAAGTGAGCTGGCCCGGGCCACGGTAAAGCTACGTAACGAGAGCGATCTCCAGGTCGTCGCGTTTGATCTGGCTGGAAGCGAGCACGGCTATCCCGCCGGCGATCACGAGGAGGCGTTCGATTACGTCCACCGCCACTTTCTCAATAAGACCGTTCACGCCGGAGAAGCGTACGGTCCGGAATCGATCTTTCAGGCAATTACCAAACTCCACGCCGACCGCATCGGTCATGGAATGCGCCTGTTTGACCCGAGCCACATCCGTGATCCGAAGATCTCCGACCGGGACCGCTACATTGAGCGCCTGGTAAACTACATCGCCGATAACCGCACAACGATCGAGGTCTGCCTCACGAGCAATCTTCAGACCGCCCCGGACCTCACCTCCGTGGCGAATCACTCCCTCAAAAAGATGCTGGAGAACAAGCTGTCCGTTTCGTTCTGCACCGACAACCGGCTTATTTCGCATACCACGGTAACTGATGAGATTCAGCTGGCGTTGAATAACTTTGATATCACGCCGAAGCAGCTCAAGAACATTATCGTCTACGGCTTTAAGCGCTCATTCTCCTACAAACGGTACCCGGAGAAGCGCGACTATGTGAGAAAGGTGATCAACTACTACGAGAAGCTGGAGCGGCAGTACGGCATCGACACGTAACGGCCGCCGCGGCGACTGCAGCTACGGGGCAGTCCGTTGCGGCAACGGGGCATCTCCCACCGCTACCGTGCGAACCAGTCGCACGCCGATGCTGTGGCTGGTGGCATCCGGCGCAAATCCTCCCCGGTTCCCGGGGCGGATCTCCTCCTGGGGGGTGTTCCACGCCGTGCCGCGCACCGTTCGCAGTCGTCGCCCGTATACGTCGGGCGCCGGCTCCCGGGGTCCCGCCCACGGCTCCTGAACCCCGCCATCGGCGATACGGCGGTACCATTCCGGATCGTACCAGTCTACGGTCCACTCCCAGACGTTCCCCAGAAGATCAGATAGTCCCAAAGGCGAGCCGCTCCCCAGGCTTCCCACCGGAGAAGTGGGTCCACCGTTCCTCGTGTACGGCGGGCGCGGATCTTCCCAGCGATCACCGCTCCGGAGGAAGTTTACGCCCCGCAGTTCGATCGAGGACAAGGTGCGGTCCTCGACGAGGGTCAATTCCGTACCGGCGACGATGCGTTGCCCGGCGGCGGCCGCCGCCGCCCATTCCGCTTCAGTCGGCAGGCGATACCCGTCACGCCCCGGATGCACGGTGATCTCGTCGTCTGCCGAGGAGATTCCCTCGTACACCGGAGCCCGCGCCTCGAGGAGAGAGAGCGCATTGGCCACGGCAAGCGCCCCGTACCAGGTGAGTCCCACCGCCGGATGCGCCGCGTACCCCTCCACCACGGCCACTCCCTCTTCCTCTCGACGCAGCCCAAACTGGGCGCCGAAGTCCAGCTCCTCCAAGCCGATGAGGAGCCGGGGCGATGCCGCGGTGGTCCACACCTGCCCCTCGATGATCTCCCAGCGACCGGCGGCGATCTCCAGCTCCACCAACGCCGAAACGATTCGATTGGTCATCGGATAGCGGGACATCTCAAAGGGCCGCGGCAGCGCAACGGCTACCGCCGGCTGCTCATCCGGCTGCGGGGCGTCGTCACTCCCCAGAAGGACGGTCACCCGGGACTCCACCGGTACCACCGTCTCCAACCCGCCCAGGAGCGGCGCGTAGCGAAACGCAAACCATTCCGAGAACGGCGTCTCCACGCCCTCCGGCCCAATCGCCGCTACCCGCCAGCGCACCCTCCGCGTGCCCGCTCCGTCGAGGAGCATCTCCAGCTCTTCCGGGCCCAGGCGCAACCGGGGGCGTTCCGTCTCGCGGACCTCCGTCTGTGGCTGCTCTTCGTCCCCCGCAGTCAGCTCTACCCGATAGGCTGCCGCCCCCGCAGGGGGCTCCCAACTGAGGCCGGGGGTGGCCACGATCGCCTCACCGCCGCCGGTGTGCGCCCGGGCGGCGGGAACGGCCTGATCCGGATCAAAGCGAACCAGCCCCTCCGAAGACCACGGCCCGAGCACCCCCCGGGGTGATACCACCCGCACCTGCCACGCCACCACCGACCGCCGGGAGA
>CAZNRF010000189.1:0-6932 GCA_964575075.1 uncultured Spirochaeta sp.
CTCTCTTCGAGAAAGCGCGGCCACGCCTCGCGCCGGAATCGATCCCAGCTCAGACCCTCGTCACCGGGGAGAACCGGGTAGAACCACGCGTCTACTGAGCGAGCCGCGGCGAAGTCTCCCGGGGCATCACCAACCATGAGCATTCGTGTCGGGGCGTATTCCCCGGCGCGTTGGGCGCCGGCGAGATGTTGACTCTTTTTGCCCGATTCCTGTCCGTGTATCCCGTGTACCCAGCGATCCAGCCCATACAACGCCCATTGCCGGCGCAGCACGGCGGTGGGAGCGTGGCTAATGACCGCCACGTCGGCGCTGCCGGAAAGGTCCTGGAGCGCCTCTGCCACACCGGTAAACGGCTCCACCTCCGCCACAATCTCCTCAAATGAGCGGTCAACCGCTTCAGACCAGTGCTGCACACCCTCCAGGTCACGGCGATCCTGAGCGGACAGCTCCCCCCGCTCGATCTCGCGGGTGAGGCTATCCGCACTGAGCGTCTCGGCAGATTCCACCCACCGGTGAAACGCCGGCACCGCCGGAATCGTCGGGGCGTGGGCCATTCCAGGATGCGACGGGAGCAACTGTAGCGTCTTAGCCAACGCGGTGTAGCGGTTTATCCCGCGGGTGGCTGAGTAAAGGTTCACGAAATGCCACGTCTCCTCCGCCGGGTCGGAGTATGCTTCCAGGTTGAACCACCGGACGTACTCCGGTGCGAAGCAACGACGATGTTTGATCTCCATCGTATCGAAGGCACACCCGTCGCTGTCAATTCCGACGAAGATAGCATGGGAGTGGTGAGGATCGGTATGTGACACGGCGCCGCGATTATACGAGTCGCCGTGACTCCGGGTCAACGGCAGGCGCGGAGCGCCTCATCCAGAGACTCACGCCGGCTTCCAGGCGGTGAGCACCGCTTGCATATGGGCGCGGTTGCCGACCTGGACGTTCTGGAAGCCGAGCCGAGTGAGTCGTTCAGGGGCGGTTGATGCGGGCATCACGAAGCGGGGCGACTGATCGGTGATGTTATGCGTGACCCACGTGCGCAGGATGTCGCGCTGTTCCGGCTCTCCAAAGGCATCAAAAAACCGCTCTACTTGGTACACCAGCGCATCGAATCGTTCCTGCCCCTCCGGTGCATACTTATCGGCGTTGGTAAACAGTCCGCCCGGTTGCAACACCCGAAAGATCTCCGCCTCCACGAGGTCACGATAGCCGGTCTCCATATTGTGCAGCGTGAAGGCCGTTGCGACGACCCCGAAGGACTGCGCCGGCTGATCCCGGAGAAACACTAGGGCATCGGCCTCTACCACCTCCGGAGCGTCATCCTCGGTGCCTAACTGTTCTCGCGCCTGCGCTACCATGTGCGGGTCGTTGTCCACCGTGATCATGGATGCGTCCGAGATCTCCATGAGCAGGCGGGTGGTGAAGCCGTTGCCGGTGCCGATCTCCAACACGTGCGGCGCCGGCGGGCCCTCGGCAATAATCGTGTTCACCATATGCCGTTGAAACGCTTCAAAATCAGGGTACGCCAGCGTTATGAGCTCGTATTGTTCCGCGAGCGTGCCGGAAAAGCGATGCGTATCTGCCATGCGCCCTACCCGATGATCGAGAAGGCGGGCTCGTTACCGGGGCGCCACTTTATATTGCAGCCCATGCTCGGTTTCTGACCGGTGAGCGGTGCAGCGCCCTGGAGCACGGCATCCACCGCCGCGCTCAGGTCGGCTCCGGTCACCGGCTCGTCGTTGCCGGGACGGGCGTCATCAAACTGACCGCGGTATACAAGGGTATGGGCGGTATCGTACAGGAAGAAGTCGGGAGTGCAGGTAGCCCGGTACGCCTGCGCTACCTCCTGGGTCTCGTCAAAGAGATAGGGCACCTGAATGCCGTAGTGGGCGGTGAATTGCGGCATCTTGTCCGGTGCGTCTTGCGGCTGAATCTCGGTGTCATTGGAATTGATCAGAACTACGGCAACACCCTTCTCTGCATAAGCTGCGGTCAGTTTGCCCAGGACATGGGCGATGTGCTTCACAAAGGGACAATGGTTGCAGATGAATCCCACCAAAAGGGGTGATCCGATCGCGTCTTCCCGGGAGACGATGCGTCCATCCGGTGCGGGCAGGGCGAAGTCCGGCGCGGGAGAGCCCAGTTCAATCATTTTTGACGGTGTAGCTGCCATATCGATACCTCTCTGTGCATGGTAACCCTCCCATGGAGATCTGTCAGCCGGCGATACGTGGCCGTTTGGGGCACTCATTGATATTTAACTTGCACAATTACACATATGTGCATATGATAGTACCGTGACTGGGGAACAAGTCCTGAGATCGGTAGCACGGGTGACGGTTCGCATGGAAACGGTCTTCCAGGCATTGAGTGATCCGCTGCGGCTTACCGTGTTTCGGGTGCTCGAAGCCGCGGGAACGGAACTGTGCGTCGCGGAACTCGTTGATATCACCCGGCGGCCGCAATACGCGGTGTCCCGGGGGGTGCGGCAGTTGTATCAGGTTGGGCTGTTGACGGAACGGCGTCGGGGCAAGCTGGTGTACTACGCCGTGGCAGCCGATCCGTGGGTGGCACAGGTTCTTCCCGCCGCTCGGGTCGGGACGGCAGATGATCCGGATTGGCCGATCGTACGGGACCGCCTTCGATGGCGTTTGGAGATTCGCTCAGATGATCAGTGCGTCGTGACGTACCGGCACGTCCGCCGGGAGGAGGAGATTGTGCGAGAGAAAGACCGGGTGCTGTTTGTGTGCGTGCACAACAGTGCCCGTAGTCAGATGGCGGAGGAGTTTCTGCGCCGAGCCGCCGGCGACGAGTTCGAGGTGGAAAGCGCCGGACTGGAGCCGGGCGAGCTCAACCCGTACGTGGTGCGCGTACTCGCGGAGGAGGGGATTGACATATCCAATAAAGGTACGCGGGATGTGTTCGATGTATACCGGTCGGGCAAGACGTTTTCCTACGTGGTCACCGTATGTAGTCGGGAGGCTGAGGAGAAATGTCCCATCTTTCCCGGCCCTGCGGTACGCATAAACTGGCCATTCACAGATCCCTCCGCGTTTGGCGGTACCGATGAGGAAATCATTCGCCGAACCCGGGAGGTTCGGGATGAAATCAAAACCAAAATAGATGAGTTCGTTGCGGCATACCATCGCCGGCACGAAGCAGGTAACGAGGAGCGTCACCATCATGTCTAAGCCACGAATCCTGGCGATCTGTATTCACAACAGCGCCCGCAGCCAGATGACCGAAGAGTTCATTCGAAAGTGCGCCGGAGACGCCGTAGAGGTGGAGAGCGCGGGAATCGAGCCGGGTACCGTGAATCCGGTGGTTGCTGAGCTGCTTCTGGAAGACGATATCGACATTCGTTCCAAGGCGACCCAAAGCGTGTTCGATCTCCACGCGGCGGGTAAGGCATACGATTATGTCATCGCGGTGTGTGATCCGGAGGCGGCAGAGAAGTGCCCCATCTTTCCGGCGGAACGGAAGCGCCTGCATTGGCCGTTTCCCGATCCATCGAAAGCAACAGGATCCCTCGAGGAAAAGTTCGAAACGATCCGGCCGATCCGTGACCAGATTCGGGAGACGGTGGCAGCCTTTGTCCGGGAGGAGTTGGGCCTGGCGGGAGACGGTTGCTGAGGCGCTGCCGCTGACGGGCGGCTGCTGCTGACAGGCGGCTGCTGCCGCAGCTCCACGGCTACGTCTTGAAGCGGTCCACCTGCTCAATAAGCTCACGCATGCGCATCTGGTTGCCCTGAACGATTTCATTGATCTCCGATATGGAAGTGCTGATTCCTCCGATGCGCTCCGTAACCAGCTCCATACGGCCGGTCACCTCACTGGAGGATCCGGCCAGTTGCTCCACCGTGGCGTTTATCGTTTCCGCTTCCCCGTTTATGCCCTGCGAGTCGGTCTGTACCTGATCGGTGACCTCCCGCATTTGGGTGAGCCCCTTCACGATCTCGCGGCTGGCATACGCCTGCTCATCGAGACCCGCCATGATCTGACTCATCGCCTGCGCCACATCTCCCACGCTCTCAACAATCCGTTCAAACGCCTCGCCGGCGCTGCGGTTGATCTCTCCCGCCTGGTGGATACGGTCTATATCCTTGCGGAGATTCTCATTGATCTTGCGAGCGTTTTCGCTGGAGAGAACCGAGAGGTTCTGAATCTCGTCCGCAACCACCGCAAATCCCTTGCCGTATTCGCCGGCATGGGCCGCCTCAATGGCGGCGTTCATCGCCAGTAGGTTGGTCTGCTCCGCCACGGTGTTAATGACGTCAATCATCTCCAACATATCCTGAGTGGAGGATTCAACGGTGTTGATAGAACTTACCGAGCCCTCTACCCGTTCCCCCGCCTCGTTGGCCATCTCCACGAGATCGTCGGTAAGCTTCTTCTTGTCTTTGGCGATAGAGTCCAGATTGCGGATTGAGGCATCCATCTCCTCCACCGCGGCCAGGGAATCTGCCATTGCGTCGGACTGCTGGTACACGGCGTTGTTCAGACCGTTAATTGACTCGGTGATCGCCGCAACGGCACGGGCCGCCTGCTGTACCGAATCATCAAAGGCTGCCAGACTTGTTTGCATCTCCCGCACCGTTTCACCGTTTGCTTGGACCTTCTCCTCGGCGCTCTTGCTCTGCTCCGCGAGGCGGGTGGCGTTGGTGAGGAGCTCGGCGGCGCGGGATTGAATCGTCTCCATGATCTGGCGCAGATTCTCAGAGAACGTATCGAACGCTCCGGAGACGCGGCCAATCTCATCGTTGCGGACGACCGCGACTCGATCGGTCAAATCTGCTTCCGCCCCGGAGATCGCCTGCAGTCGCGCCTCAACCCGCCGCAGCGGCAGTACCAGCTGGGGACGTAAGGTCAGGTACACCGCTACGGTGACAAATAGAACGATGACCACTACGAGGCCAATGATCCGCAGTGCGTAGTTCTGCAATTGCGCGGGAATTCGGGAGACGTTGAGTTCAACCTCCAGACCGGATTGACGGTACAAGAGGCGCTGATCCCTTGTTACGCGGTAGACGCCGCCGCGATCATCTTCTTGCCAGTCGCCGCTGGGTGCGCTTCCGGAGCGTGCCTCGATGCCCAAGACGTGCTCACCGGAAAGTCGCTCGGTAGCGCGATTCAGAAGCTCACTGTCCGCGGCGCCGTCCTCGGCAAGGGTGGTGGCGATGATCGACGCCTCGAACAGATAGTGCTCCAGTAGCGTTTGCCGTTGTGATATCGCCGAAAATCCGAGAATAACCGCTTCGATTACCAGAATGGAGAGCGCAACCGATATGAGAATCCGGCGGCTGAGAGATTTGTTGGTTTTGCTGCCGGTAGACGGTGTGGATGGGGCTATCTGGTCCAACGAAACCATCCCTCCATGATCCCCTTGACCCGCGGGGTGAGCTTGCGTTTCAGGTATCCGGCGGCGGCTCGCTTCACGGCCTCAGACTGTGTAGGATAAGGGTGAACCACTGAGGCGAGCTTGTCCACACCCAGTTTGTTCTGCATTGCCAGAACGATTTCTCCAATCATCTCTCCAGCATGTGCCGCCACGATGGTGGCTCCCAGGATCTCCGTCTTTCCCCGTGGCGTGATGAGCTTCACAAAGCCCTCGGTCTCGCCGTCGAGCCGGGCCCGGTCTACCGAACTCATTTCGTGCCGGTACACGTCCACGCTGACCCCGTCGCGCTGGGCGTCCTGCTCGGACAGCCCCACATGGGCCACCTCCGGCGAGGTGTAGGTGCACCACGGTACGGTCAGACGGCTTGTCTTACCGGTCCGCAGGAAGAGCGCGTTTTGCACAACCAGGGAGGCAGTGGCTTCCGCCATGTGTGTAAACTGGTACGGAGAGGCCACATCTCCGGCGGCGAATACTCGGCGATTGCTTGTCTGTAGATAATCGTTTACCTGTATGCCTCGGGCGTGAGCCGTGACGCCGGCGTTTTCGAGATCGAGTCCTTCCAAATTCGGTTTGCGTCCGATCGCTACTAAGAGCTGACGGCCATCCACGCTCAGATCCTCACCCGAGGGACTCTGGAATTGTACGGACACACCGTTCTCGGCCGATCCGGATACGCCGGAAACTGCCGCCTGTACGTGAATGGTGACGCCGGATAACTCCAACGATTGGTGTACGAGCGTCGCAACATCGCTGTCCTCTCGGGGAAGTATTCTCGGCGCCGCCTCTACCAGTTCTACCCGGCTTCCCAGTCGCGCAAAGCTCTGTGCCATCTCACACCCGATCGGCCCGGCGCCAATGATCACCAACGATTCGGGTAGCTCGGTGAGGGTAAAAAGAGATTCGTTGGTGAGATACGGTGTCGAATCCAGACCGGGTATGGGTGGGGCCGCCGCGCGGGCTCCCGTCGCGATGACCGCCTTCGAGAATGCAAGCTTCCGCGTGGACCCATCATCACCGGTTACGGACACGGAGCGGGGTCCGGAAAACGCACCGTTGCCGATATAGACGTCCACGCCGCTCCATGACAGTGCCAAAATCAACCTGGGGAAGGGTGTTGGGAGCGCGGGAAGCGGGAGCACCGGATCCATTCGAAAGCAATCCCTGGTTTTCTAACCACGCCAGTTCCGCTTGGCCCCGGGCGCCGCGTATGAGTCCTTTTGAAGGGACACACCCCACATTGAGGCAGTCTCCTCCCAGAAACCCTCGTTCAATGAGGGCGGTGCGGGCTCCCATGGAAGCCGCCACCGCCGCACTGATCAGCCCGGCGGTACCGCCACCCAGAACCACGAGATTGTATCTTCCCGTGGGTTCCGGATTCTGCCACTCCAGGGGATGGACGTGATCCAACAGGGTCTTGTTGTACTCGTCGTTGGGGAGCATCGCCGCGCGGTTCATGATGAGGCCCCCTCAAAATCTACCGTTTCTTCCGGACGCGTTTCCCTGACCGCCCGGCGGGCGGGGCGGTGGACAGATACCG
>CAZNRF010000190.1:0-6872 GCA_964575075.1 uncultured Spirochaeta sp.
TGGGTAACGGAAATCGGGCTTACTCCCGTGGTAGACCGTAGGGTAAGGTTGTTGTCCGCGAATAATGCTCCATCGCCCCAACGGAGCGAGGGGATGATCCAGGAGTGTTGGTAATAGCCCTTCAGCTCCACGTTGCCCCAGGTGGTGCCGAGTGCTCGCTCATCATCCGCGGCGCCTCCGTCCGGCTCTACCGTTTGGTAGCTGAGCGGTGCAAAACCGCCGTCGGTGACTCCGCTCCCCTCCTGGTCTCCAGGATAATATGCGAAGTCGAAGCCCACTGAGCTGACCTGCTCAACGTCGCGTTCTTGTGACGCAATGGACGTTGTCGCCGTTATCACCAGTGCCAGCGCGATAATCTTCCAAGACACGTCACGACTCAGGGAACGATACGTTTTCATAGTCCCCAACGATAGTCTCAAGACACCGCAACAATCAATCTCACTCCACAACGCCACGATTCTGTATTACATTAATTCTATATGGCATTCATATCACTCAACGGACTCGACCAGGTGGAATTCACCGACGTAGCAGGTGAGGGGAGCAATTCCGATCCTGGAGCGATTCGCATCATCGCCCTGACCCAGTGTGGGCACTGCCACCACGCCATGAAGGTTCTCGAAACGCGGGGCGTGGCCTACGGGTATGCCTACCTGGACAAACTCCCCGCCGAGACCCGAGGCCCGCTCCTGAGAGCCCTCAAATCCCACGTGAGCCCCGCGGCGCTCATGTTTCCTATCCTGCTCACCAGCTGGGGCACATTCATCGCCGGCTACAACGCCGAGGTCTGGGCGGAGGCGGGAGTTGATACCGGCGGCACGGCTGAGTCGTGACCGACAGGCGCTATGGGACGCTCTAGCACGTCAGCCGAGAGTAGCAAAACCCAGTCGCGCCGTCCGTGCAGTAGTCACAGCCGGCCAATCCGCTCCTTCAGGAGCGCTACGTACGCCGTTTTCAATTCAGCGGACAAGAACGACTCCTCCGCCGTGGAGATGAGCGTCTCCCGATGCCCGGATACCGCATCGATAATTCGTCTTACCGCCTTGTAATTAACCCCAAGGTTTTCCCCCAGGGCGACCAGATCTCCTCTTCCGATGCGACGTTTCTTGCCGTTTAGTGTTAATGCGACCTCTTCGCGATCTTCCGGAATCACGAGGGCCGTGGGAAGCAGATCGTACGCCGGGGACAGAATCCACTCAGACTCAGGGCAGTACAGCGAGAAGTTCTTCAGGTGCATGTCGGAGTTGCCGGTTATGAACGAGAATACCAGTAGAAAGAAATAGTCACTGAGGTCCAACCCTGGTCGCGAGGAGTAGCGGGCGATGACGTTGCCCGCCTGTTCGTATGAACCGCGATACTTGTCTTCAGTAAGGCGTTCCGACAGCTGACACAGATCTTCCATGGGAATCCGCACCTGCGCTGATGTGGTCCGGTCGATCCGACGAGTGATGTAGGCGCGCTCGCCGTCGCCGAGCTCAATCAACCCATGCGGGACCACCTTGAGCCCAATGCGCTGAGCCATACGCATCGTCGTATGTTCCAGTTCGGGAAGTTCCGGGTAGTCGTCGGAAGGGGGCTTCAGAATGTAGCCCGCGGGTAATCCGACTAACGTCAGACGGCGCGGTGTTTCCGTATCGGAAAGATGTACCGATAGCTTCTTCTGAACTCCCGTGACGGTCTGGCCCGTCTCGACGGATCGACGGGCCAGCTCCTCGAGCAGAGCGGCGGTTATCGCGACTTCCGGAACCTCCGGCCGACCGAAAAACCGCCGTGCACACCTTCGATGCCACCCGCCGGCATTGTCGGTTGCGCTCAGCGGCATGCCGCACCCGTGGCAGCGCATCACGGCATATCCTCCGGAAACACTCGTACCGCGCCGATCGGATCGCGGCAGACGGTCAGGAGAAGTCCCATTCGATCTCGCGGATCCAGCTTCCAGTTGCGCACAGCGATGTTCAACAGCCACCCCTCAGGAATCAATCCGTCGAAAAACGGAAACATCGTGGTGGAATGATACGGCTCCCGGCGGAGCGGTAGGGTCAAACTAACGGGACGCGCCTCCGGGCGTGTGATCCACTCCCCGGAGTACGCAAACTCGTACCCCGTATCGATCTCTCGGATATTGCCTGCATGGTGTTCGCCGAAATACACCGCTCCCTGCCGATTCACCGGGCTATCCTCCCGGGAACCGCCTGATGACCAAACATCGCGAGGGCCTGATTCACTTTGTCCAGGCGCACCGTCTCCTTACCCTGCTCCAGATCACGGACAAACCGCAGCCCCAGGCCCGACCGAAGGGCAAACTCCTGCTGCGTCAGACCCGCAGCTCGTCTCTGTTCTTTAACAAGTGGGCCGGGGGGGTTTGTAGCACTCGTACTGTTGGTATGATATCCACGTTCGGGGGCAAATGCAATATATGACACATAGTTATCCCTTATGAGGTATAAGTGTCGGTAGGAGAGATTTGCTATACCCTAAAAGGTATAATGGCCATGACACGCGATCACGACCCGCGTCTCGTATGCCGCCTACCAAACCCGCACCAACGCTCACGGCGATGGTGCTAAACGCACTTGGGTGTATCAGACTAACAGTATTCTCATCCCGGTATCGTACGGTCGCATTATGGACGGGGAGACCATTTTCCAAATCGAACGGAACGGCGAAGTTGCGATTATACGCTTGCTGGACAGCATTGAAGTATACGAGGCAGCGCTGATACGCGCCGAAATCTTACGTTCCATTGAAGGATCGGGCATCCGAGGTATCGTGTTCTCCTTCGCGGATGTTCCGTACATCGATAGCTCAGGTGTGGGGGTGTTCGTCAATTTGCATCAGCGATTACGAGACCGGATTCCGTTGCGATTTTGCGATATGGGCGCAGCGGTAAAAGATGTGATGCGGTACACGAGACTTGTGTCGTTGTTTGCTATCGACGACACCGAGTCTGAGAGTCTTACCAGAATGGCTGAGACGTTGAACCATGAGTGAAACGATGAACCCACCAGAAGCGCCGGCCACGCATGTCGACCTTCCGGCAAAATACATTCTCACCGATTCCGGGACGCAGTACTTCGTGCGTCGGAATATCCCGATGCGCGAGATGCGCGCCTCAGACGGTAAGATCGCGAACGGTGTAGTTTGGCGACGCTATGACTCTATTTATGTACGAAAGATGGTCGTGTATCAATTGCTCGAGGAAATACACGTGCAACGAACGGAGTTTTTGACCCGGCGCAAGGATATCATGGCGCTCACCGTCCATACGGTGCAAGGGATCCTCGAAAAACGGTTCCGGCCCGAACTAAACCGGATGATTCGTGATAGTGCTGTCTTCCAGCCGCTGGGAAAGCAGGTCTTAGAGGTGAAGTCGGAACAGATTCGAAGATTTGTCTCAGACAATCGAAACCGGATTGCCGCCGTTCGGACGGAGCTCCTGCAAGAACCACTGATCGCGATCAACACGGATTCTGATCTCAACAGCGCGGAGCGAGAACAACGGGTGAACAACATCCGTCGGTTGATACACGCAATAGATGCGGAGACATGGTTTTTCCTGTCCATCATTGCCGATTCTTCGGGTCGTCAGCAGCTCATGTCCAGTATCCAGAACCTCCTGCTGCAGTACACGGTAAAATTTCGCGTTGGGGATTACGTGTCGTTAATGCTCATGGAGTTGCTCGGGTATGCGGAGCAAACTCAGTTATTAAACTTTGCCGAGCGAGATCAGTACATTCGCACCCATCCGGAGGCGTTGTCGGAGAGATTCGCCGATCCCACGTTCCGGCAAAAACTGTTTGATCGGGCGGCGGCAAGCAACAGCCTCCTTGGACTCAATTATCATTTCTCTGGTAATCCGTACAGCGCGACACATCGGCCCGAACTGGAAATCTCAGTTTCGAACAAGGGATTGGTCGGATTTGAAAGCCGTCAGGCGATCACGCAACGCAGGCACCGCGGTGTCCGTGACCTGTCACTGGCTGAATTTTATCAGCATGAACAGCCCACCCGTTTCGACACCATGCTGGGAATGTACTATCTCTCGTACGTGGAGGCGGCGTGCGAACAAATAGGGGTGCGCTTTGCTGCGCATATGACACGAGATGAACGCAAAGAGGAAATGGTAACTCGCGTCTATTTGGCGTTGTGATCTACGGTGCCGATATCGAGCAGGTGTGTGATGAGTGATAAACATGAAGAGCCAACGATTACCCTTAGTCGACGTGCGCTGTCGGAGCTGGGGGTGTACGTGACCGATGTTTCTGAGCCGAGTAAAGGGTTTTCGAGCTGTTATTGGCGGGATTTTGGCCTGGGATCTCAGACCACGGTCTCGCAAACATGGCGTCCGTTCGTTCATGCCGACGACGTGGAACTCATCGAACGACTGTTAACCGGAGACCTTTCCGACATTGCGACTGAAGAAGGTGTGCGCTTTCGCGTGCGTGATACGAATGGCAACTGGCACTGGATTCTATCTAAGGGAATGGTAGAGTCCGTCGATTCGGATGGAGCACCAACCCGCTACATCGGATTCAACCATGAGATTACCAAGAGCGTTGAACAAGAGGAGGAGCTGCGCGAGGCACGACGCATAGCGGAAGAGCAGGCGATGGAGGGAGAGACGCTGAGAACAGCGGGTGCCGTTATTACTTCGAGCCTGAGCAGGCTTGATATCGCGCAATATGTCGCTACCCACCTCTCCGAAATCGTGCCTGCCGATGGGGTGTTCATATTCGAAAAGGTTGACAGATCTCTCGTGACCCTCGATGGCTTGATAACGGTCGATGAAGAACCGTCGAACGATGCGTCCCAGCCGGATACCGCGTTCCTGCAAAGCCCACTGGGGAGAGAGATCTTGTACGAGCTGGTGCGCCATCGGGTACCGAATATCGCTACCGACCCGAGTAAACCGCATGATCATTGGTTGTTCGTTCCGCTTGTATCCCGGAACATGCCGATCGGTGTGCTGGCGGTGGTTCGTCGTGACGGCCAGGAGTTTCACGGGCGAGAGATTCGATTCGCCATGGCAATTTCAGATTATATGTCGCTTGCATTGGTGAACGCGAGACTCTACGAAGAAATGCACCAACTTGCCACGGTCGATCAATTGAGTGGGTTGCTTACCCGACGTGCGTTTTTTGAGCGTGCCGAACAGGTCATTCTCGGTTTGGAAGAATCCACCTCCGTCACGGCGATTATTCTGGATATCGATCACTTTAAGCGAATCAACGACGATTTTGGTCACCGAATCGGTGATGGTGCAATCCGCGTGGTTGCTCGCGCATTTCGCGATGAACTACGGGAACGCGACGTGATCGGGAGATACGGCGGCGAAGAGTTCTGCGCGCTCCTCCCGAGCACTGTTGTGAGCGAAGGCCGGGCGGTTGCGGAACGAATTTGCAACACCGTGAGGGGTATCTCCGTTGACGGCGTTGATCGCGCGATCACGGTGAGCATCGGTGTTGCCTCAAGTCGAGACGGGTGCCGTACGGATTTGTCGGATCTCTTGAATAATGCCGATACCTCGCTATACCGCGCCAAACGGAACGGTCGCGATACGGTCGAGGTATATGCCGATCTGCGTGGGGTAGAATGACTCGCTACGAAACGATCGGATCCACTGAACATACCCTCAACCTCATTGACAGAATGGTGCTCATCGCTCTGGCCCTTGTCGGGGCCAGTACCGGGATACACATCCTTGATCTGTGGATCGGTGATTCACAGCGACTCGATCCGATCTTTCTGTATATCGACTTGGCGGTAATGATCTTTTTGGGAATCGGGTATTTCACACGAGGTCACCTTCCAACATGGGGGAAGATCTTGCTTCTTGGATCGATTGGGTGGCCCATCATTATCCTGAATTTGACCCGTCACGGCCTCATCAGTATCGCCCCGGTCATCATGTGCGCGTTTCTTGTAGTGAACTCAACGTTTGTGAAATGGCGGAACCGTACCCTGATAGCAGGCGCCACGGCGGCGGTGTTGTTTATCTTCGCTGTGCTGATTCACATCGACCTGATTATCTACCCGGCGAACACGATCGATCGTATGAACGAGGGACTGGTATGGGTGGTCGTGGGAATCGGAATGGTGGCGTTTGCGAGTGTCAACGGGAGCGTGATCGATACCTTGCGGAACCAACTTCTCTCGAAGATTCATGCCCTGCAGACCGGCAATCGAGAACTTGCGGCGCTCAATCAGCAACTCGAGAAGAGTGAGCAGCGGGTACACCGGCTGGCATATTTTGATGAGCTCACGGGGCTGCCAAACAGAAACAGCTTCAAACGGCACGTGCAACAACGAATCGATGATGGAGCGCGCAGCGGGTATATTGTATTGCTGGATATTCGCGGGTTTCGTGTGATTAACGCACTCTTCGGTACCGAGCGCGGTGACGACGTCTTAACGAAAGTCGCCCAGCTCTTAGAACGGGACCTCACCGAACACCAATTCCTCGCACGCATTGGCGCGGATGAGTTCGCGCTCTGGCTGGAAGATCGGGACGGGATTGCGGTAATGGACGGCACCGCGAAGTTCCTCGAGAGCGCGGTGCGAGAATTACCTCCCGAGGAATTGGGACACCGAGTAGAGTTTTTCCAGGGAGCGGCCCATTACCCTGATGATGGCGGTACCTATCGAGAGTGCCTGCGCCGGGCCGGAATCGCGATGCGGACCGCGAAAGCGATGCAATCGGACACCCCCGTGATGTTTGCGCCGGTAATGCTGGAAGATGTGGAGCGACAGCACACGATGCGGCGGCTTCTGGATCGTGCCATTGAGAGTCGTGAGTTTTTCGGCGCGTACCAACAGAAGATCGATTTAGCCGGAGGCGGTGTGATTGGGGTTGAGGCGCTGGCGCGATGGTC